>NZ_JABRVS010000001.1:4556228-4859977 GCF_013248905.1 Shewanella sp. VB17 | reverse complement strand
ACGACTTGTTGATTTTATACAGTGAGGATATATCGATGACAGGGCAAATTATTAAATCGAAAGCGGCAGTTGCTTGGGCTGTAGGTGAGCCACTTTCTATGGAAATCGTGGATGTCATGCCACCGCAAGCAGGTGAAGTCCGTATCAAGGTGATTGCCTCAGGTGTATGCCATACCGATGCTTTTACGCTTTCTGGTGATGATCCAGAAGGGATATTCCCTTGTATTTTAGGTCACGAAGGTGGTGGGATCGTTGAATCTATCGGTGTCGGTGTGACTAGCGTTCAAGTGGGCGACCATGTTATTCCACTTTATACACCTGAATGTGGTGAGTGTAAATTCTGTCTATCAGGTAAGACTAACCTGTGTCAGAAAATTCGCGCCACGCAAGGTAAAGGGCTAATGCCAGATGGTACTAGCCGTTTTTCGAAAGATGGTCAGATAATTTACCATTACATGGGGACATCGACTTTTTCTGAGTATACCGTGTTGCCTGAAATATCATTAGCTAAGGTCAATCCTGAGGCGCCGCTTGAAGAGGTTTGTCTACTCGGTTGTGGTGTCACCACTGGGATGGGAGCGGTGATGAATACGGCCAAAGTCGAAGAGGGCGCAACGGTGGCTATTTTTGGCATGGGTGGTATTGGCCTATCAGCCGTTATTGGTGCAACCATGGCAAAAGCGGCGCGGATCATCGTTATCGATATTAATGAAAGTAAGTTCGAACTCGCCCGAAAACTGGGTGCGACTGATTGCATCAACCCTAAAGATCACGATAAGCCAATTCAAGACGTGATTGTTGAGTTGACCGATGGTGGCGTGGATTATTCGTTTGAATGTATTGGCAACGTGAACGTGATGCGTTCTGCATTAGAATGTTGTCATAAAGGTTGGGGGGAATCTGTCGTTATTGGTGTTGCCGGTGCAGGCCAAGAGATCTCAACTCGCCCATTTCAACTGGTCACCGGCCGAGTCTGGAGAGGATCTGCATTTGGCGGCGTGAAAGGTCGTTCTGAATTACCTGAATATGTTGAGCGTTACTTGGCTGGTGAGTTTAAGTTGAGTGATTTTATCACCCATACAATGGGCCTTGAACAAGTGAATGAAGCCTTTGATCTTATGCATGAAGGTAAGAGTATACGCAGCGTTATTCATTTCGATAAGTAGTTAAATAACTAAATACAATTCATCCTCTCACTCCAGTTTAGCTGGTGGCAGCACCTGCTGGGTTGGAGCGATTTAGGAGATTTACCTGTGACAATTGAAAATTTGAGTGTTAATAAGAGTTTTGGCGGTTGGCATAAACAATATAGCCACCGTTCGAGAGTGTTAAATTGCGACATGAGATTTGCTATCTATTTGCCACCACAAGCCTCAAACGGTGAAAAGGTCCCCGTCTTATACTGGCTGTCAGGTTTGACCTGTAGCGATGAGAATTTTATGCAAAAAGCGGGTGTACAAGCACTGGCTGCCTCACTTGGTATTGCTATCGTTGCGCCGGATACTAGTCCAAGAGGCGATGATGTTGCCGACGATGAAGCTTACGATCTGGGTAAAGGCGCGGGGTTTTATGTTAACGCGACTCAGGCGCCTTGGAATCGTCATTATCACATGTATGATTACGTTGTCGATGAGCTGCCAAAGCTGGTGGAGTCGATGTTTCCTGTTAGTGATAAACGTTCGATTGCTGGGCATTCTATGGGTGGACATGGTGCGCTGGTGATTGCTCTGAGAAATACAGGACGTTATCAGTCTGTTTCTGCATTTAGCCCTATTAGTAACCCGATAAACTGCCCTTGGGGTAAGAAGGCGTTGACGGCATATTTAGGCCGAGATACTGCCACATGGTCAGAATATGATGCCAGCGTCTTGATGCGTCAGGCGAGTAATTTTGTGCCTGCTTTGGTGGATCAAGGTGAGGCGGATAACTTTCTTGTTGAGCAGTTAAAGCCTGAAATGCTTCAAGCTGCCGCGAGTGTGAGTGGTTATCCGTTAGTGCTAAACTTCCGTGAAGGCTATGATCACAGTTACTATTTTATTGCGAGTTTCATTGAAGATCATTTACGCTTTCATGCTGATCATTTACGTTAATAAGCCGAGATAAGGTTAATATCGAGCAGTGGTCGATTTTAAGGTTGTTAATGGTTCTTGCATTATGCAACCTTTACCCATTCATGAGCTCTGGCAAGATGGATCAGCCCACTGGATTTTAGCCGCGGCAGAGCGATCTGCCCCCATCGACCTTTATGGCAGTACCGGTGACAAAAGAATTGGTCATCATAAATTCAATGGTTTGATAGATAGGAAGAAAGCCTGCTTCGAACGGTAAAAGAGTTCCTTTAAGTACCTGTTCTTTTTGAGCTTGGCTATGTTCGGGGAGAAATTTGAGCGGTCCAGGCATAATAGAATTACAGCGAATTCCGGGGGCATATTTTTTGGCGAATGAGCGAGTTAGGTTCTCAAGGCCTGCCTTGGTTGAGCAATAAAGTGAATGTTCATGACTGGGATTTTCGGCGTAAATATCGGTCATATTAATCACCAATCCAGGGGTAATATCATCATACATGAGTGGAATTAGGTCATTAATTAATAGGTTAGGGAAGAGCATATGGATCTGAAAAAATTCGGTAAATAGGGTTTCTATCTCCTGGCCATCTTGGGGATCTGGCTTGAAGACAGAAGCATTGTTTATCAGCAGATCGATACGGTCAACTTGAGACTTAATAGTAGCAACCGCTTGGTCGACACCTGTTTTGTTGTAACCATCAATTTGAACTGAATGGAAATGTGCCGCCTCTATTGCAGGAACGTCTTGTTGGTCACCTCGAGAAATAGCAAATACTCTATCGCCTTGCTCAATAAATTGTTCAACCAAAAAACGCCCTAATCGGCGACTTGTTCCTGTTATCACTATCGTTTTCATCTTCTCTCGCTTAGCCAGTAAATGATTAACTTATCAGATGATAATTTATCACAGCTTAAGGATTAATTAGAGAAATAGAGTCAGAAACGGTTTCTGACTTGAAAACTCCACTCCCATTCGTTAACTTCAGCGCCTGTGGTGAAGGGCAAGCTAATATCAATATGGGCGATATTGCCATAACTTGAACGTGATGAGTAAATACGGGCACCGATCCCGATACTGCCGATGGGATCTGACACTTCATTATTTTCATCCGGTCCGCCAGTTGCTTGACCGACATCAATAAACGCCGCCCAGCCTAAGTCAGCGAGTTGATAGAGGTTGATATCAGGATAGTTACGTATTTCAGCGGTAAATAGCCATTGATTATCACCATATTGATAGTCGTTAGGATAACCGCGGATCCCAGTTTCATCACCCAGCGCGAAGGTTTTATCGAGATAGTTATTCTTCGATGTGCTTAATCGCGTTTTAGCGTAGGCTGTCCATTTAGGTGAAATGTGATAAAAGTATTCAGCCATAGCATTAACCTGATAAAAATCTTTTTGGCTGGTGGCGAATATGCTAGAGCTGTCGAAAGAAAGCAGCAATAAGTCTTTATTATGTTGATAGCCTCGCGTTGTTCGCCAGTTAATATGGTAACCAATTGATGTGTTGTTTAGATCTTCGGTTTCCAACCCTAACTTTAAATAGTGATGCCAACCTAAATTGAAGTCTTCATTATAGTTAATTAAGTAGATATTGTTGAGGACCTTATAGTTGTCCTGTAGGTACTCATAAGCGACCCAAGGGTAGAGAAAATCTCTATTTTGAGGGATTTCAGTGTTTGGATAAGAAGCTAAACGAGCAAACTCACTTTTGTCCTGAGTGATGCCAGTGATGATGCGAGTGCGGGAGTTGCTGGTTTTATTGGTACGCCAACCGTATTGCAGATTAACAAAGTCCTGTTGATGCGAAAATTCGTTGATGTCCATGCCATTTTGTCTCATGGTGTCAGTCTTGAGCTCATCAAGATAGCTCACAGAGTACATATTGCTAGAATCTAATGTGTAGAAAGGCTTATCAAATTGCAGCTGAGTCGCTTGACCATCGCTGTTATCTTGAAAGCTGATTGCTATTGTGGAGTGTTTTATTAATCTATCCAGTGGTGATTGAACCGAAAATTTGTAACCTGTTCTGTCGTTGTCAGAGCTATATTTTATACGTGTTCGTATACCGAGTCCGAGTAAATTGTCTTCTTTTAAACCGACAGAAAACTTACTGTCACCACCACTACGGCTTAGACTGATGGTGGGCAGCAATGACCAGTTATCCCATGTCTCAACTAAGATTATTTCCCCCTCATCAGGGGTATCGGCATCGGGTGCTCGCTCTGCAAAACTGATTTTTGCATCACGAATATAAGGCTCGTACCTTAAATTTCGTAGTGCTTCATCGATATCTTTTTGACTGACTTTGCTGTTTTCGGTAAAGGTGAGTTTGTGTAATATTGTCGATTCTTGAGTGTTAATATGCAGGTAGTTTGCCCAATCGTGGATAAAGAAACTGTTAGGTGCAGATTCATCGAAAATGGGATGGCTAGTGATAATGATACTGGCGAGTGGTTTTTTTTCTGTTAACGCATCTTTTGTTTGCATGCTTTCTTCGGCCGTACTCATCTGAGTGGCTAATAGATTTAGGCTGATGAACATGAGATACGTTTTATATACCACGTTAGATACACCTTTATTTGCTTAAACTTGTATTTTTTGCGGGAACAAACGACTTGGCTACAAGTTAATAACACACCTGACTGGCGAGTTAGTCAAGAAATAAATAAAAATAACTTTTATGACTCAATGATGCTAATAGCGATGTTTTACCGTGGTAAAAAGTGGATGGATATAGCTGAGTTTTTCAGGTTTGTTACTGCGACTTTCATTAGCTCATCAAGGCGTCTTGAACTGCAAATGTGATGTCTTTTATCAATTAATGGTTTGGCGACATTGGTGTTATAACGTCTTTCTAGGGGGGACTGCGACATTGGCAAAAATTAGGCCTGCGATCAGAGACATAAAGATCAAAAATATTTGGCTACCGATATGTGTCTGATTAAGCATGCTTTCACCTAAAATCAGAGTGTTGAGCCCGATATAAGTCTTACTCCCAGGTACCAGTATGACAATTCCCTGCAGAAGAGCGATAGAGGCGGGTGCCTTCATCCAGCGAGCAAACAGATTGGAATATACCCCAACGGTGAAAGCACCAAAAAATATACCGATGGATTCGCCTAGATAGATCCCACCTAACATAGAGGAAAAGAAGGCGATGATACCAGCCAAAATTCCCCAAGGAGCATCTTTCATGCGTGCCTTAAAGATGATGACAAGTGCCATTGATAATATGGGCACTGCAGACCAAACGGCCAATTTTGGGAGGGAGTCAGGTTCGAAATGAATCGCTTTACCAAATATGGATGTACCGATAACCATGCCAAAAATGGCGCCAAAATAGAGTTTAAACAGCAGCATACCGGCATCCATTATTCTGGCCGTGCCAGAAATAAGATCTCTGGCAGCGAGTTCAGCAAGCCCCAGCGTCAGTGCTAGACCTGGAATAAAAATAATAATGCCAGATAAGACAACTACAGGAATATTAATATTAGGATCCAATTGTGAAATGCCACTGGCAGCAATAGCACATAAAATGGCTGCTAGGGGTTCAAGCATTTCGGCCATACGCTTAGAATGCTCAGCACGATAGACTAGGCCATAGACCATAAATCCGAGTAATGAAGACCACAATACATCGTTCCAACTCGTTCCCATCAGCATAGCAAAAGCTCCTGCAGAGCTACCGAATGCCAGTAAGGTGAGTCGTGGGCCATAGGGATTAGGTTTGTTGGCTATCTCATCGAGTCGACCTAATGCTTCGTTGAGGCTTCGTTTACCTGATATTAATTCTTCTACCAGTTCATCAGTTCGGGCTAATGAGCCGAGATCCAGTTCGCCGGGTTTGACTCTGGCGACATGGTTATATTCTTGTTCATCATTGCGTTGCAGCACAAATGTCATCGATGTGGGAGAGATTAAGAAATAGCCTTCTAATCCTAAAAAATGCGAGACTGATTGAAGGTGTGCTTCAAGTCGATAGGCTGGTGTCCCAAATTTATGAAGATACTTCCCTAAGCTAATAATAAAACTGCGTTTCTCAAGAAACTCTTGATTGTTCACTTACAAGGTCCACTTAATTTGTTAAATGCGTATAAAACGCAGAGAATGCCAAACGAGCGCATAGTACCTCAGTTGGTCGTAAAAAGGTGACTCAGATAAAAAGTATTTACGTAGGTTAACTATCTTGTCATCTTGACTGATTGTTTTTTGTTCGCCTTTTGTCTCTTCCACCTGTTATACTTCGCATCCCATTATGTGGGCGAACATCAGAGTTTCCTTTAAGTTAACGTTAGGCTGTATCACTCATGCAAGTTGAATCCACGTTATTTACGTATCCCAAATACCGCTCTGAACTCGCTAGTCCAGCGCCATTTCTCCCTATGTCTCGTAAAGAAATGAATAAGTTAGGTTGGGAGAGTTGTGACATTATTATCATTACCGGTGATTCTTATGTGGATCATCCCAGTTTCGGCATGGCTGTTATTGGTCGAATGCTTGAAGCTCAGGGCTTTAGAGTCGGCATTATTTCTCAGCCTGAGTGGTCAAATAAGCATGATTTTATGGCACTTGGCAAACCCAATCTCTATTTTGGTGTGACATCGGGCAACATGGATTCAATGATTAACCGTTACACTGCAGAGCGTCGTATGCGCCATGATGATGCTTATACGGCGGGTGACATCGGCGGGAAACGTCCCGATCGTGCTGTGACAGTTTATACCCAGAGATGCAAAGAAGCCTTCAAGCAAGTGCCTGTTATTATCGGTGGCATCGAAGCGAGTTTACGCCGTATCGCACATTATGATTATTGGTCTGATAAAATTCGCCGTAGCGTTATCTTAGATGCCAAAGCAGATATTTTAGTTTACGGTAATGCTGAGCGTCCTTTAGTTGAAATATCTCATCGTCTTGCTGCAGGTGAGCCCATTGCGGAACTGCATAATATTCGTGGTACCACGGTTATTCGCAAAGAACCTACGCCGGGTTGGAAAGGCATGGATTCACGAAAAATAGATCAATTACATAAAATTGATCCCATTCCACATCCCTATGGTGCTGATGATGTGGGCTGTAAGAATTTATCAGGGCCATCAGATGTAAAAGTATTTGATAACAATGCCCCCAAAGCGATAAGCGTACAGCCTGCTAGACCTAAACCATGGGAGAATACCTATGTATTGCTACCCAGCTTTGAGAAGGTATCGACTGATAAATATCTTTATGCCCATGCATCACGTATTTTGCATCAAGAGCAGAATCCAGGTTGTGCACGCGCATTATTTCAGCGCCATGCTGATCGTGCGATTTGGGTCAATCCACCCGCATGGCCTTTATCTACCGAAGAAATGGATGGTGTCTTTGGCTTAGCGTATGCGAGGGTGCCACATCCTTCATATGGCGATGATAAAATTCCTGCCTATGACATGATAAAAACCTCCATTAATATTATGCGTGGTTGTTTTGGCGGCTGTTCTTTTTGCTCTATCACTGAACATGAAGGCCGTATTATTCAAAGTCGTTCAAAAGAATCGATTGTGAATGAGATTAAAGATATTCAAGACAAGGTGCCTGGCTTTACCGGGGTTATTTCAGATTTGGGTGGCCCAACAGCTAACATGTACCGTTTAGGTTGTAAGAGCGAGAAGGCGGAGAAAACCTGTCGTCGTATTTCTTGTGTCTTCCCCGATATTTGTGGCCATATGGATACCGATCATCAACCTACCATTGATTTATATCGAGCAGCGCGTAATGTGCCAGGTATTAAGAAAGTCTTAATTGCATCGGGTGTGCGTTATGATTTGGCATCGGAAGACCCACGTTATGTCAAAGAGCTAGCAACGCATCATGTTGGGGGCTACTTGAAAATTGCACCGGAGCACACCGAAGAGGGCCCGCTGAACAAAATGATGAAACCGGGTATGGGCACTTATGAAAAGTTTAAAGAACTGTTTGATAAGTATTCAAAAGAAGCCGGTAAAAAACAGTATTTGATCCCTTATTTTATCTCGGCCCATCCCGGTACGACTAACGAAGATATGGTCAATTTGGCGTTATGGCTTAAAGGTGAGAAGTTTAAACTGGATCAGGTGCAAAATTTTTATCCTTCACCAATGGCCAATGCCACGACTATTTATCACACTGAACTTAATTCGTTGAAGAATGTGAAGCACACCAGTGAAATTGTCACTGTGCCTAAAGGGGGGCGTCAACGTAAGTTGCATAAAGCCCTATTGCGTTACCACGATCCTGCTGGTTGGCCTATCATTCGTGAGGCGCTTATCGAGATGGGCAAAGAGAAGTTGATAGGTGGTGGGCTTAATTGTTTAGTACCAGCAGAGTCTCGCCAAGAACGTGAAATTAATCGCAGTAAGAGTAAGGGGGGCAACAAGCGCCTAAATACAGGTGATCAAGAGCAAGGTGGCAAGCAAGCCTTTACCCGTTTTTCTGAGGACCAATTTGCTGATCGTAAGCCAAAGAACAAAGGTGCTAAGTCTGGCTCAGCAGTTAAAAAAGGGGCTGGGGCAACCAGTGATGGACAAGTCAATACCTCTGTTATAGCTAAGCAACGTCCGGCTAAGAAAAATGTGTGGGGAACGACGCCTAAGCATCAGAGGTAGTTCATCTGAATGTAAATGAGTTAAGTTCGAACCAGTAACATAAAACCCAAAAGCGCATATCACTGATATGCGCTTTTGGGTTTAGCACAAGTTCATAGCAATTAACAATTAACGATTATCACTTAGCCATTGCGCGCTGGTGATCGCTTCAGCTCCTCCGAATGAGAGGGATAGTAGATTGGCAGCAACAAGCTGTGATCCAGTAAAACGATGTTCACCATAACTCAATGTTGGCGCGGCAATAGCATCACTAACCACTTCGCAACGATAGCCCTTGTTGGTAGCACTGCGGCAAAGAGTTTGTACACAAGCTTGAGCCATTGCGCCCACGATCACCAGTTTCTCAATGCCTAGTTCTATTAACGTTTGCTCTAAAGCAGTGTTGATAAAACTATCTATCTGGTGCTTAACGATAACAGGTTCATTTTCCAGAGGTGCGACGCTCGTCTCGATTGCTATTCCTGATGTGTTGCTGGCAAAGAATGGGGCATTGTCATCTTTGAAAATATGTTGAATATGGATCACGGGTAATGCTCGTTCTCTAAAGTAAGTCAGTAATGTTTTAGCTTGTTTTGTTGCTTTATCGGTATTGTCTAATTCGAAACGTCCACCGGTAAAATAGTCATTTTGCAGGTCGACCAACACGAGAGCTGTACGCTTTTGTGGTTCGAGTGGGGCGCTTAATTGAGTCAGTACGCTAAAATCATCTTCTTCGAGGTACCATTGACCATCATTGTTGAGTGTCCAGAGCTCCTTACTGATAAAGCCGCTGGCAATATTCATGGACCAGTTAGCTGATAATATGGCTTGCTTGTCGTTCAGGACTTTAATCTCGACATGGCGATATACGAGCTGAGTGGGTCCACTTTTAGCGAATTCATTCCAAAATGCACCTATGGCATCGATACCATCAAAATGGCCGAATGGCGATACCTGCATGCTTGCTTCTGGTAAGTAGCACTCGATACAAGCTTGAACGTCACCTTGGTTAAAATTGGCTATCCATTCACGGCTTGCTTGCATCACTGCTTGGCGTATTGACTGGCTCATGGTGTATCTCCTGATTCATTAAGTTGTTTTTCTATGTTGAGCAGTTTATTGTTATTTAATTCTTTAATAATTAGCCTAATGGTGAAATCAATGTTCATAAAAAATGAACAAAAGCGCTTAGCTTATCAAATGCTAGTATTTGATGAGATCATTAAAAAAGGTTCTTTTACAGCTGCTGCAGAGTCTTTAGGGCACACTAAATCGGCAGTGAGCCAATATGTGAGTCAGTTAGAAAGGCATTTAGGTGTACGACTTTTGAATCGCAGTACTCGGCAGTTAAATTTGACTGTGGTTGGGTTGCAGCTTGCTGAGCGAAGTGAGCAATTGCTTGATTTACTCACGACAACAGTGACAGAGATTGAGTCTCATGATCAGGCTCCCACGGGACGTATTGCTATTACGGCTCCTCATGCTTTCGAGTCGAATCTGGTGACACCAATAGTCGCTCAACTCTGTGATGAATATCCTAACTTACTACCTGAATTAGTCTTTAGTGATGAGCGGTTAGATTTACTGCAACAAAATTTAGACATTGCAATCTCTGTTGGGCCACAAAAAGATAGCACCTATCATGCAATATTGATTGGTAAGCTCGACAGTATTTTAGTGGCCTCGCCAGCTTATTTGGCAAAACACAGTGTGACTGACAACACGCTGCATTTACAGAATTTAGTTGTTCCGCCTTGGCAGCGACAAGTCAGATTGAAAAACTCTCATGGTGAAATAATCTTATTTAGTGGTGAAAAACAGTTGAAGGTCAATACGTCTATCAGTGTGATTAATAGCGTTGAGTGTGGTGCTGGCATTGGACTTGTCTCTTCCATTTTTGTACGGGACTTACTTGCTTCAGGGCGTTTACAGAGGGTGTTATGTGATTATCAAGGAGAGATGAAAGATGTATATGCACTTCATTCTTACCAGCACCAATTACCGATAGTATTAAGGCGATTTGTAGAGCGCTTAAAGATGGAATTTAACCGAATTAGTGCTGTCAGCCATGGGGAAATAATTCGTTAACATCTTGTTTGCTCGATCCTTGCAATATCATTATTTAGGTTAATTTATCAGTAGTATTACATACCGATAAATTAACCTAACAGCATAGTCCTATTAGTTTTCTTCGAAGGTGAATGACTGGCCAGCTAATGCTGCTTCGAACATTAATCCACCTTTAGCCATGGTATAGACAGCCATTCCATTGATGTACGAAGCTTTAGCCATCTTGTCACCAGCACCGCTAGAGTTACCTGTAGTACCTGCTTGTGCATTAGCCCCTATGTTAATAGCAACAGCTGAAGCTTGGGCATTAAATTCGAAACTGCCGCTGGTGAACGCTTCATAGGCTGCGGCATTTTTAAAGAAAATGATCTCACTATAGGCTTGACCTCCGATCTGAAACCCCAAAGATAACTGCGTTAGACTTGTATTTCCTGTGTGATCTTGATCACGAAAAACTTTGCCTTTACCGTAAGCAGCACCGATTCCAAATCCCCCTTTTCCGACGGTTGGGAAAATAGCATAACCGTAAGCATTGTCGAAAAACTTATGTGTATCGTTGGCTTGTTTAAACTTGGCGATTGTATCTGGATATATGTCGTCAGCGAGCACTGTTTGGGTGAACGTAAAACCGATAATTAGGCATATTGCTAAAATGCGTTTTGTCATAATAGACTCTGTTTTAAGCTTGTGGAGTTAGCATACCTACCTGAAATAAAAAAAGCGCCATTTAACGCGCTTTTTTATGGCTATGTCAGCTTAGGTTCAGTCAATCGTTAATTAATCTCTTTGCCTAAGGTATAGTGATTGAACCATTTTTGATCCCATTCCATTTTAGCTTTTTTATGTTGGTATTGACTTAAGCCATGAGCCTCTTCAGGGTAGACGACAAGTTCAACGGGAACATTAAGGTAATGTTTAAGTGCACGATATAGTCCTTGTGCATGGCCTAATGGGACACGTTGATCCTTCTCACCAATATGAATTAAAGTGGGGGTTTTTATTTTATCTGCGTGGCTCAGAGATGAGCCATGGCGATAAGCATCGGGTTTTTCCCAAGGTAAACCTTGCATAAAGTTGACCACATGACCTGGTGTGTCTTCTAGCATCCATTGTAGATTTTGATCAAAGACACCTGCACCTGAACTGGCTGCTTTAAAACGTTGGTTGGTACTAATAATCGCATTGGTTAAGTAGCCACCATTACTCCAACCCATCACAGCCATTTTATCGCCGTCGACTATGCCTTTTGCTATCAGGTGATCGACACCAGACATTATGTCATTAACTTCAATAACGTGCTCTTGACCAATAAGATCAGTGATAAATTTATTGCCATAACCAGTAGAGCCACGGTAATTAGGCGATAACAGTGCCCAACCATTGGCTGTGAAAGTTGAACGTCCGTATGAGCGATGCTGCAGTGCATATGGGGTCGCCGCAGTTGGCCCGCCGTGTAGTTGAACAATTAACGGCAGCGGACCCTCTTCTTTTGTGTAGTCAGCAGGCAGATCTAAGATACCTTCGATTTGAGTGCCATCAGGTGCAGTCCATTTAACGATTGAAATTTGAGGTAATTTCCAACTGTCGACTTGTGGATTGATATGACTCAGACGTTTCGGGCTAGTGTGTTGACTATTGGCATCGGCAATAAACATGTCAGCGAAGTGATCGAGACCGTTGTGACTAAAGGCCACCTTTTTTCCATCGTGGGTAAAGCTATAGCTACCGATAACCCTATCACCTTGGATGACGTTACGTGTCTCTTTTTGCTTGTTATCGTCTATTTCAGTACAAAAGAGTTTTATGCGGCCATGGTCGGCGCCGCGATAACAAATTTCGTGGCTATTCGGTCGCCATTTTATGTCGCTAGAATGTAATGTAACATCGCCGCTTGGTTTGATTTCAAGAGCAGGTTTGTCAAGTGCGGTGGTGTTGGCGATATAGAGTTGACCAGGATGACCATCAAAATCGATTCTGAAGGCTAAGTCGGTACTGTTATCTTGCCAAGCTAGCCCAAGTAGCCAGCCATAAGGAGATGGGGCCTTGTCTCGCCATTGAGTATCTATCAATGTGCTGCTGGCTTGTGTTTTAGTGTTAAAGATTTCGATGTCAGACCAACCCTCGAGGTGAACGAGTTCGTTATCATTGGTCGTGATCCTAGCAATTTTACTGCCGTCAGGACTGACCTTAAAATCCCATACCACTTTATCATCATCGAGTAATAGCTGTTGTTTGAAATGCTGTAGATCAAGTTGGTAAAGTGGATTGGTTTTACGTTCACCGTGGCCATATTTAGGCGTAGAATGTGCAGTCCGCATTGATGCCCATTCATCTTTATCTTGGATTGTTTTTGTGGTTAAGAAGTAGAGGTTTTTACCGTCATTACTTAACTGAAAGTGCGTAATGCCGTCAATTTCTGTTGTCATTGGTTGATTATCACCACCATTGACAGATAGTCTAAATATTTGAGGTTTCTCTTTATGAGGAACCTTAGTCTGGTCTTGTTTTACTTTGCGTAGGTAGTAAATATATTGACCATCTGGGCTCCATTGAGGGCTGGATTCACTTTCATTAGTGAATGTCATTCGTTTTGGTAGCTGGCTTTTGGTATCGAGTAGCCAAAGATCTTGTTGGCTTTTATCGAGATCTTTATCCCAGCGAGATTCTAGCCACATAGCATGTTCACCATTGGGGCTGAGTTGGACATGGCTCATTCCACCAATATTGAAAAAATCATCGATGGTGATGGTGTGAGTTCTTGCGGTCGTTGCAATTGATGAGCTTGATGCGAATATGCTGGTGGTGATAGCAGCCAACATACTGAGGCGAGTTAGTTTTCTCATGCCACTTCCTTCTTTTTATTATTTACCGACACCATAGCGTAAAATGATATGAGCTTAAATGAGGAGTGTTAAAAAATATCAATATATTTGTTTTTCTTTTCTATCATTGAGGTCAGTGAACTCTGGCGTGCCAATTGATCTGGGTGTCGGTCGTTAATTATTACTGAATTTATGCCCATCTAGTCAAATTGTTAGGTATAATAATGTGTATGTTTATCTATATTTTGACTTTGAATATAGCTTGCTGCTTGTACGGTGATATTCATCAGCGTATGTTTAGTTATCTGGTGTTATTTAACCACCTTGTTGGTTAATTGATTAAACCAAGCGAAAGGTAAGAGTAATTAAAGTGTATGAACGTGATAAGTTGGAATAAAAAATAGGTAATGACTTGATCTATAGCAAGAGAATGAATTAATAATAATCTGTTACTAGTTGTACATACGAGAGTAAGTGAAATAGAACTTGAATATGAGTGTTAGCAGTTAATCACAGGTGGATGATAATGAAATATATAGCCATTTTTTTATTGGTTGTGTTAGGCGTTTATCTTTATAGACGAGCTAAACGACTAGCCGAAGACGAGCAGGAAGTAACAACTCCGGTTGAGAAAGAGACGTGTGATACTCCTCCGATTAAGAGTGGGATTAACAGTGAAGTCGCCGCAGTTGAAGAACAAAATGTTGATGTCGTTTCGGCAGAAATAGTGATTGCAGATGTCACGATTAAAGCTGATATTCTTGCAGAGCCAGAGCCAGAGCCAGAGCCAGAGCCAGAGCCAGAGCCAGAGCCAGAGCCAGAGCCAGAGCCAGAGCCAGAGCCAGAGCCAGAGCCAGAGCCAGAGCCAGAGCCAGAGCCAGAGCCAGAGCCAGAGCCAGAGCCAGAGCCAGAGCCAGAGCCAGAGCCAGAGCCAGAGCCAGATGAAGCATGGATGAGCACTCAATTAGCTCAGGCTTTGGTAGAGTATCGAGCGACATCTGATGGTAGAATTAAACATCAAGCGATATTGGCGGCAGTTGCTGAATGCTATAAGCAGCGTAAACAAATAAAATATTCGACTTATGGCGCAGGATTAACTTCTGAGTATCTCAGCCTGTTCTCATCTTTGGGAGCACCAGCAAATACCAAAGGTGTTGGTTTTATGCACCTTTCAACACTGCTCAGCGATATTGGTATGTTTGATGATGCGATAGCACTTTGCCACAAAGCCATAAGTTATGGATTGACTGACGGAACCGTCACCGGATTTGAAGGACGCATTAATCGTATCGATAAAGCGAAGGGCAAAGCGAGTCAAACAAACTAGAGGGGCATTTTAAGTGGCATAATATATGTCAAAGCCATCTCATAGTGTATTTTCTGCATGCCGATAAATGGCGTGGAGATAACGTAAGGCGAACAGAGGTTCGCTTTTTTTTAGAATGATATTGGCATCCAGTGCAGGGCTGTTGAGCTTTTTTATTAGGTTTGGTTAACATAATGAGGCGAGCTTAGTCGAGTCAAGTGGTGACTTATTCGTTTGTGGTACACTGCAAAACAATGGTCGATGAAATGAGCTGTGGTGATCAAGTTTGAGCGAGTAAAATAGCCAACGCTTCAGTGCCGTCATTGGCAAATTGTACTGATAACAGTTAACTTAGCTTACACATTTTACTTAGTCACTTCGTACCTGCCTAATAGCATAATGGGTGAGTTGTAATAGGTTTGCAATGGTGAAATAGTAAGCAATGTAGCTAAGTTATCGTTTTAAAGAGATGTCATTAATGAAGTTAGATTCAATACTACTCATCCCAGAGTCGAATAGTTTATCTATTCAAGCAAAAATAGACTTTGAGGCATTTGAGTTATTTGCAGAGCCATTAGCTGTGGCGATAGACGCAAAGGTCATAGAGCGTCAATGGGGCGCGGATAGATACCAATGGTTGCTTGAATTCGAAGGTACATATATACAGCTCAATTATGAATTTTATGGTGATGTTTGCTGGTTATCCGTTGAGCAAAATGATGATTTTGAAGTGCTAGAGTTTCTGGCTAATTTGTTGGGGCGACACACATGAGCCAAGGTTCGGGTTTTCATTATCAGTCATTAACGCCTGATTTAATTTTAGATGCTATAGAAAGTCTGGGTATTTACCCTGAAACAGGTTTGTTGCCACTCAATAGCTATGAGAATAGGGTATACCAATTTCGTTGCGATCGTAGTATCCGTTATGTCGTCAAGTTTTACCGCCCAGAACGCTGGAGTAATGTACAGATCCAGGAGGAACACGATTTCTCTCAAGCTTTATTTGATGAAGAGATCCCCGTAGCAACGCCTGTGATCATTAATGGTCATTCTTTACATGAATATAAAGGCTTTCGATTTGCTCTTTTCCCTTCTTTAGGAGGGCGTTCATTTGAGGTTGATAACTTAGAGCACCTTGAAGCGACAGGACGCTTTATTGGACGTATACATCAATTTTCGCAACAGAAAAAGTTTACTCACCGTGACTTGGTTAATCCGCAAGTATTAGGAGATGAATCTTTATTATGGCTAAAGGGATCTGGACATGTTCCTCCTTCTCTTGCTTTGCCATATTTTACAATTGTTGAACAGGTGTTGGATAAGTCGAAAGAGATTTGGAGTAAACAAAACCCTAAACATATTCGTTTGCATGGCGATCTTCATCCTGGCAATATTCTGTGGACGCCTGATGGCCCAGGATTTGTAGATCTTGATGATGCACGTACAGGTCCTGCGATTCAAGACTTATGGATGATGATCACCGGAGATAGACCACAAAAATTACTCCAGTTGGAGATTTTGCTTGAGGCTTACGAAGAATTTTGTGATTTTGATGCCAAAGAACTTCAACTCATTGAGCCATTAAGAGCCATGCGTATGCTGCATTATAATGCTTGGCTTAGTCGTCGTTGGGATGATCCTGCTTTTCCGATGAATTTTCCATGGTATGGCGAAGAGAAGTATTGGGAAGGGCAGATCTTGTCGTTTAAGGAACAACTTGCGGTACTAAATGAGCCACCATTAACACTAACACCGAGTTATTAAAATAGGTTAAATATGTGTCTTGTCACACAAGATTGAACTTTACACTTGAGATAGTCTCCAATGACTATTATCTTAGTTGAAAATTATTAAAATCGACGCAGATGATCGCGTCAACAAGGAATATTATTATCATGAAAAAAACATTATTGATGGTCGCTGCTCTATTGATGTCTCCTATGGTGGCACTTGCTGCTGATTACAAAGAGGGAGTACATTACACCGTGATCAATGATGGTCCAGCAACGACTAAGCCTGAAATTACCGAGTATTTTTCATTTTATTGCCCTCACTGTTTTAATTTTGCCAAGAATGAAGTGCCAAAAATTAAGGCTGGGCTTCCAGAAGGTGTTGTATTTAAACAGAATCACGTGGATTTTATTGGTGGGGAAATGGGTAAAGAGATGTCTTATGCCTTTGCCGTTGCGCGTCAACTAAAAGTGGATGAAAAAATCGAACATGCACTTTTTTCTGCTATTCATGAGAAAAAGCAACATTTTACAAACCGTAACGATATACGTCAGTTATTCATTGCCAATGGTGTAGAAGGTAAGCGGTTTGATGCTGCCGTTGAATCATTTATGGTCAGTGCGAAGGTGTCACAAATGGAACATGCCACGAAGGATTCTAAAATATCAGGTGTGCCTGCGCTTATTGTTAACGGCAAGTATCGTGTTGAAACCGGCGCAATTAAATCTTATGACGAACTGCTTGATATTGCCTATTATTTAACATCGATGAAGTAATATTAAACGACAGTCATAATGACTGTTTTATCGCATGTTTACGACAGGAGCCTTTAGGCTCCTTTTTTATTGCGTAAACTAGTAATCTTAAAGTCGCTAAATATTAACTAATCATGATCTTATCTTTAATTTGTTACAATTATGAATATTATTTAATGCAACTTTCGTGGTTAATCTCGGTCAAATATTTGAGAATAATTCATAATTAACTATGAAAGCAATAATTAGGAGGCCTATGTGAGATTTTTCCCTCTCTATTCACCAAAGCTTATTGTTAAGCATGCACGTATATTTTTATCTGGAGTGATTTGGGTAAAAGACTTAGGTAGATTAGAATTTAATAATGGCAGGTTTCTACTTCCTAGAAAAAGTTTACCTGAGGTCAAGGAAGCTGTTATTGAGCTCAATGATTTAATTGAGTCGCAAAGTAGCGAAGCGAAGATAGCTTAATCTTCGCATTCGTATCATTTTGAACGATTAGTTCACTTCTTCATTTAACAAGCCAACGAGTCCAGTTACTTTTTCATTCCAAGAATTGAGATCTTGACTGAGTTGTTGGTTTTGCTCAGTTAGGCCAATTCCTCTTTGTTTTTCTTCTTCAAGCTCCATTTTTAATAGCTCGATAGTTTCAAGTGCTGTCTGGATTTTTGTCTCCAGTTTTGACAGTAGTTCAAGGCTCATGGGAGTCCCAGTAGTTTTTCAATTGAAGTTTGATTCTATCAGTGCAATGACAGTAGTGAAAAGTTAATTATGCTAAGTGAACAAAAATAATCGAGAATTTAGCTTACATGGGATGTATTTCTTAGATTCCTCTAATACTTTACTATTCTTACGGTGATTTTAGAAAAAAATCATGCTTATGGAGCCGAGAGTCTTGATGTCTTATTGGCCACAAAGACCGCTTAATTTGGTAGCTGCAGGTTTAGTGTTAGCGAGTGTAGACACAAAAAAGCCCCCTTGCGGGGCTTCATTTAGCCAGATTCTCGCTAGATAAACTTGCTGTGAGTTATCTAATGATAATGTCTCTGTAAAAGTTTCGTCGCTATAAGTCTCACTGGCATTTTGCTTAAGGTAGCTAGCATTAATAAATCACAGGATATTTTGTGGCGTCACCTGTATTTGCGTGTTGCCAATGCCTAACTGCCCGTAAATATTGTCCCCCCAGCATTGTAGAGTATCATCGTCCAAGATAGCACAGCTGTGGCCTTTACCTAATGCGAGTGTTTTAGCATTGCTTCTAAGCAGTATTGTCTGTGGCAGTGATTGATTATCTGTATTACCTATGCCTATTTGTCCATACTCATTATTTCCCCAACATTGAACTCGGCCATTTTCGATAAGCGCACAAGCATGCTCATCACCAAGTGCTATTTGCCTAACTGAACCGAGTAAACTAAGGAGCTGAGGTCTGGCTTTTACATGGGTATAGCCTAAGCCTAATTGTCCATATTGATTCTTGCCCCAACATTTCACTTTACCATCCACTAGTAAGGCGCAGCTATACTCTGCTCCAAGGGATATTTGCTTAGCCTGTTCGCCTAAGTCTACAACTTGCGGCGACGTATACGAATGAGTATCTTGGTTTTGCTGAGGTGAAAACCCGATCCCTAACTGACCAAAATAATTACTTCCCCAACAGTGTACTTCTCCACCATCGGATAGCATACAAGAATGCAGGTTTCCAATTGCTATCTGTTTTATATTATCATGAGTATTTACTCTAATTGGTGTCCTGCTAGGACTGGTTGTTCCAGAGCCTAATTGCCCAAAAAAATTATTGCCCCAACATTTAGCTTTATCATCGAAGTAAGTCATACAAGCATGAGTTTTCCCCATGATAATGGCCTTTGGATTATCAGCTATATTTAAATTGTTTGGAGTCACCAATCTATGAAGCTTATTACCTAATAAAGACCTACTATTTTCTCCCCAACATTTAACAATATTATTTTCAAGCAACACGCAAGAATGGGAGCCTGACAACGTGAGTGCTTTAGGGTTTTCTGTCATGTTGAGTCGTTGCGGTCTTGTTTCACTGACTTCACTTCCTAAACCTAATTGTCCAGAATAGTTATGTCCCCAACAAAGAATTTCTTTATTTTTTAGTATCCCACAAGTATGAGACGAACCAAGTGCTACTTGCTCCCAAGTGCTAGGTATTGCAGCGCTTATATTCGAACTACTTATTAATATTAAAATCAAGCTAAACAACTTAAATGTACGCATTCTTACTACTTATGCCTATGTGTTAATATATTGAGTGTTAAATGGTAACATTATTGTCTGTTAATTCAATCATGAATGACTCGGTAAAACTTTAGGTGTCTTCTCATATAAACCAGCTACAGCAGGTATTTTAGGGTAAGCATGCTATTGATGTTTGTTTAGCTCAGTTAATAAAATTAAGAGTTAGCCCGTTATTAACCGAGTTGAGCGACGTGTACTACTAAGTTAAACCTCTGCCAATCATTAGACGCTCGAATACCTTACTATTGTCGGTACTCGAAAGGAAATAGTAGTCTCTCTATTGGACTCATCGCAGATGTTTTTGTGTCAAGTATTATTTTGATGGCATAAATAGGGATGTAGGCTGAACACAGTGTCAGTAGGGATATAAGATTGTTTAGTTGTATTTAAAGGTTTTATTTGATTAAAATCATAGTGTTAACGTTTATTTGCTTTTTATGACAATATGCCACTGTAAGCTTCATGTTATGTTTAGACACAAAAAAGCCCCTTGCGGGGCTTCATTTAGCCAGATTCTCGCTTAGAAACGGTAATCGACAGCTAGATAAACTTGCTGTGAGTTATCTAATGATACAGTTCCCTCATAGTTAATATTGCTCTCTTTCCACTGTTCTGTATCACTTACATCTTGCTTAAGGTAACGATAACCAATTTCAGTACTTAGGCTGTCAGTGATGCGGTACATAAGGCCGGTTTGACCACCCCAAACAAAATTATTGCTTGAGCTGATATCATCTGCATCAGGTGAATAATGGTTAGTACCGACAGTAGCACCAACAAATAAGTTGAGACTATTACTGTCATTTAGGTGAATGAGATAATCATATGATAATAATAGGCTCTGCTGATCAGAACCGTCATCAGTATTGTACGAGTAAGTACCGTATAAGCGGTTTTCGTCATTTAAATAGGCACCGGCGCGAAATTCATAGATGGCATCAGTATAGTCTTCTTTATCGGAAGTACCTGGGATGTATATAGGGTTCATAATATCCCCGTGACCCATACTTGCAGTGCTTGTTGCTTCATAAGTGTTTTGTTGTGCGCCCACTCCGCCACCGACAAACCAGTCTGCTGCCATGGTTGGGGCTGATATGGCTGTCACTAAAAGTGCTGCTAATGTTAATGATGTTTTTTTCATATTATGACTCACTCTCTCTCTCTCTTAAATATGTGGTTAGGAATTGTTTCGTATTTTTCGCTTGAGTGCATAATAGAGTCTGTTTGCTGAACAGTGGCTGAACACAGTGTCAGTAGAATGTACGAGGCAAATTTGTTGTTGCTTTTGTGTATTTTTTGTTTGGTTTTGGTTTTTTATTTTGAATTAATGGCTGTTGTAGTTGTTTTTTATTGGGGTTTTATTGTATCCACATTGTATTTTGTTTAAGTTTGATATTATTTTAGGTATTGTATTTAAAGGTTTTTTGTTATTTTTTTATCTTGCTGGAATGTTCATTTATTTTTATGACTATTTTGATATAAGGCAAAATTTAGCGTGGCAATCAGAATATGAGTTGTATTTACTTTACAGACTAAGGTGTGGATATTTTGCGGCTAGCTTCCGTTTTGCTTGACTTTTTTATGACCGCTGCATAGGCTGCTCCATCAGTATTTAAGGTGGTATACAATGCAAATAAATTATAATTTAAAGCCCGCGTTAGAGCGCCGTACTGAGCAGTTCGAGCCTGAAACAAACGTGGGCTTTGGCAACCTCAGAACCGATCATATGTTTTTAATGGATTATCGTCATGGGGAGTGGTGCGATCCAAGGGTGATCCCTTATGGACCTTTTGAGATAGCGCCCGGTGCGATTGCACTTCATTACGGTCAATCTGTGTTCGAAGGTGCTAAAGCCTTTAGACATGATGATGGTGAAATTTACACCTTTCGATTAGACAAAAATGCAGAGCGTCTTAACCGCTCAGCTGATATTTTGTGTATTCCTAGCCTGCCTGAGTCAATGCAACTTGCGGGGATAAATGCACTTATTGATGTTGATAGGCTTTGGTTTCCTATGCAGGAAGACGCTTGTCTTTATATCAGACCTTTTATTTTTGCAACCGAAGACAGGTTGTCTGTGAGTCCGAGTGAGCAATATACTTTTTGTGTCATGCTAAGCCCTAGTGGGCCTTATTATGCCGATGGCTTCAATAAAGCCATCCGTTTGCTCATCAGTGAACGTTTTCATCGCGCGGTTTCTGGTGGAACGGGTGCTTCAAAAGCGGCGGGGAATTATGCCGCATCATTGAAGGCAGGCAAAGCTGCTGCCGAATACGGTGCAGCTCAAGTGCTTTATCTTGATGCGAGTAATACACAGATTGAAGAAGTAGGAGCAATGAATCACTTCCATATATTACAAGATGGCACAGTGATCATCCCATCGTTTACTGATACCATTTTGAAATCGATTACCTCTGAGTCTATATTAGAGTTAGGTGAATTATTAGGCTGTGAAGTGCGTCAAGAGACGGTGATGTTAGATAAATTTATTAATGATATCGAGTCGGGTGACATTATCGAGGCTGGTGGTTTTGGTACTGCTGCTGTGGTGTCGCCTGTCGGTTCTTATATATTCGAAGATAACAGAGTGATCACTGTCGGTAATGGTCAGGTTGGTGATCACACTCGACGTTTATATCAAGTACTGACAGATATTCAAAAGGGCAACATTGAGAGCCCAGAAGGCTGGATGAAGTGCGTACAACGTAGTATGGATTAACAAAAAGGCGCTTATTGCGCCTTTTTTATGCTGTTTTGTGTTACATTTTTTGAAAGCTAGTTTATTTTCATGGTCACAGTGACTGGCTGATGTCGATAATTAGAATAAGTAGCGATGAAGGTCTGTTTAGAAAAATCTTCATACATCTTTTCATCGGGTTTAAATTCACCTGTAATTTTTTTCAGATATAAATGTTCTATCTGGCCATCGCTATTAATCGTAAATGTCGCTGCAAAGCTACTCTTTTGGTTGTTACGCAGAAAAGCCGACCAATCTAGCGTTTTACTTTTTACTAGCCAATAGTTGCCTAATTCAGTTGAGTTGACCTTGAGTACGTTTGACGAATGTGAGAGAGGCTGAAAAAAAGTTGAGCAGCCTGACATGAATATGATTAATACCGCGCTTGATATTTTTGTTAAGATTTGTTCCATTCTGGGTCACTTTTAGTTTGTGGTGTCAAAATATTAATTTTTCACAGTGGCGTGATAGTAGTGATCTTCTACAGACATATCGAGCATTTGATGTAGTAAATAAGCCTTTACAGGATAAACAGCTTTATTTTATAAACGAGTGAGTAACATCTTATAAATCGATAGGTTTAACTGTAAACATTTTAAAAACGAGTTACTGTTTTTTAGTAACAGAAGTTAGAAGGTGAATCAAAATAATAAGATGATTAGAGGAGGTGTTTTAAATGTGATTCGCTAGATAGTGCTGATACCGTTGCTCATACACTTTGTGTCGTGCCTAATGAATGTTTTTTAGGCACTAATATCGACTCTTTGTTAGGTTTTATCCTGCTTTTCTATACCATTTTCAAGCATTACTTGATGTATTTGTTCATCTTTTTCTTTCCATAATTGGTTTAACCAACGCTGAAATTCGACTCGGTATGCTGCTTCAGAAAAATAGCGTGTATTGTCAACTTCTGGGACAGGTAATACTTCTATTTTCACAATAATTTTATTAATTTTGCCATGCATTACTTCAGACAGTGGATCTGACTTGGTTTGTGGGTAGACCAAGGTACAATTGAGTAAATGAGTAAATTGTTCACCCATTGCCGACAGTGCAAAGGCAATACCGCCAGCCTTGGGCTTTAGTAAGTAGCGATAAGGTGAGTTTTGGCGAGCGTGTTTATCTTCGGTGAAACGACTACCTTCAACATAATTGATGATAGAAGTCGGCATGGTTTTAAATTTTTCACAAGCCCGTCGAGTCGCGATTAAATCCTTACCTTTAAGTTTAGGTTGTTTCTTTAGTTTTGTTGGGCTTGTACGGCTCATAAATGGCATATCCAAGCTCCAGCAACCCAAGCCTAAAAACGGTATGTACATTAGCTCACGTTTAAGAAAAAACTTAAGCATTGGAATATGATTACGTAATACATAAGTTTGTACTGCAATGTCCAAACCACTGAGATGATTACTAATCAGTAAGTACCAACTATTTTTATCTAAATTTTCTAATCCTTGTATATCCCATTCTATATCAGCAAGTAAATATAATATCCCACCATTACATGTAGCCCATGCCCACATAAACTTATTCATTATTCTGGTCAGAGCATTACGTCCAGCAATGAAAGGAATAAAAAGCTTGACTATTCCGCCTAGGCTAATCAAACCTGCCCATACTGTAGTATTGATGGCTAAAAGCAGTGAGCTCATGATATAGAGTATTGAAGCAGGAAGAAAATTTAACATCTGACTATCGTACCTTGTGATTTTCTGTATTTTTTTGGGCTAACTGGTTCAGTATTTGGTCTTTTTCTTGCCAAATATGATTCAGCTGCTCTTGAAATGCGATTTTAAATGCTCTGTCCTTAATATAATCACCACGCATCTCAGCTGGAATATCCGTCACTTCGATATGGACATGTACATCTTTAACCTGACCACTAATGTATTCCCAGTAAGTGGGGATCTTATGTGGGTAATAGATAGAAACATTAACTAATTTATGGATGTGATCGCCCATAGCTGATAATGCAAAAGCAAGACCACCCGCTTTGGGCTTAAGTAAATGTGTAAATTGAGACTTTTGTTGTTGATGTTTTTCTGTTTTAAATCGAGTGCCTTCAACAAAATTCATAATGCTGACGGGGGTAGACTTAAATTTGGCGCAGGCATTTCGAGTTATCTCAATATCTTTCCCCCTAAGCTTAGGGTTTTTTCGTAGCTGTGTCGTGCTGTAGCGTCGCATAAATGGGAAGTCTAATGCCCACCAAGCTAAGCCTAGAAAGGGGACGAAAATCAGTTCTTTTTTGAGAAAAAATTTTAAAAAAGGGATTTTTCTGTTTAAAACACGCTGTAAAATCAAAATATCTACCCAAGACTGATGATTTGCTATCACCATGTACCACTCTTTAGGTGTGAGTTCAGCATTGCCGTGTAGGTGAATGTCCACGGGATGAAAAATGCGCTCAATGATCCCATTTATAGAAATCCAAGTCGTGGCACAATTATCAAGTAGAGATGAGATCATGGTTCGAATCATCGGTATAGGGAGTAATTTAATCGGGCTTAATATGATAATAGGGAGTACCCAAAATAATGTACTTATTCCCAAGCATACAAATGCTAGTGATCCCCTGATTAAACAACTAATTCGACCCACGTAATGTCCCCCGATATAAATTGGAGACTTATATTACTCCTAGTCAGGCTTTTGCTCAATATTGTTGTGCTAGATTAGTGCCATTTTACTTTTTAAATGACTAGGATCATCGTTAGTAAGGCGTTTTAAGGTTATTAAGTAATCTATCCATGGCGCGGTAACCAAGTGCTTGGGCGATATGATTACGTTCCACTTCCTGGCTCTGTTGAAGGTCTGCAATTGTGCGTGCGACTCTTTGTAGTCGATGAAAACTGCGTGTAGATAAATTTAATTTGTTGACACTTTGTTCTAGGAAGAGCAGATCTGTTTGTTTAAACTGGCCTAGATCTTTGAGCTGTTTGCTTGTCAGTTCACCATTAAGGACGCCTGCTCGGTTCAGTTGGATATCTCGTGCTTGTTTGACCCTTGCGGCGATAATACTACTGGTTTCAGATTGATTGTCTGCTTGCGTTAATGAACCTGCAGGTAGTCTTGGTACGTCAATGGTGAGATCAAATCGGTCAAGAAAGGGGCCTGATAAACGTGATAAGTAACGTTGGATTTGATCAGGAGTGGCTCTGGCATTTTCTATATCTCCACAAGGGCTAGGGTTCATCGCTGCGACAAGCTGAAAACGGCTTAAAAAGGTGAGTTTAGCTGCAGCGCGCGAGATCACAATTTCCCCCGTCTCCATGGGCTCACGTAAACAGTCAAGTACTTTTCGTGGAAACTCTACGATTTCATCGAGAAAAAGTACCCCTCGGTGAGCCAGTGAGATCTCTCCAGGTTTAGGGATGCCACCACCACCGACAAGAGAGATAGCTGAGCTAGTATGATGAGGCGCTCTATAAGGACGAGTGTAAAATTTTTTAGGATGAATATCATGGCCTGCAACTGAATGTATTGCTGCAACTTCTAGTGCTTCATCGTAGCTTAACGGAGGCAGCAATTGTATCATGCGGCTAGCCAGCATACTCTTACCGGTACCTGGGGGACCAAGTAGTAAAATATTGTGATTACCCGCTGCAGCTATCTCTAATCCATGCTTTGCATGATACTGACCTATGACTTCGCTGAAGCAAGCCTGCTGTACAATGTCATTTTCTATCCACTCTAAGCCTGACTCTATACCGGGTAGAGGAGCTTGGCCATGCAGGTACTCGCTGACAGTGTGAAGATGAGAGGCGAAATGAACTTTATTATACCCAACCAATTCTGCATCTGCGCGGTTATCCAAAGGGACAATGAGTTCAGTGTTCTGCTTACGAGCCTCGACAATGACGGGGAAGAGACCATGGCTATGTTTGATATGTCCAGATAAGGCTAGTTCACCAACAAATTCATGATTTTTCAAAGCATTGTTGGGGATTTGTTTTGACGCGGCTAATATTCCGATGGCAATGGGAAGATCATAGCGGCCTCCTTGTTTAGGCAAATCTGCTGGCGCTAGGTTAACAGTAATTCTCCTCGTGGGAAATTCGAAACCAGCATTGATAATGGCGCTGCGAACTCGCTCTTTTGCTTCTTTCACTGAGGTTTCGGGTAATCCAACCAGATTAAATGCAGGAAGACCATTACTGAGGTGTACTTCAACCGTTACGGCAGGAGCCTCAACTCCTTTACTGGCTCGGGTAGCGACGCAGGCGATGGCCATAAACAAATCCTTTTGTTTAATTACATGGGTGAATTTAGGGAGTTTCTGTTTGTAGTTTAGTGTAGCAGGGTAAACCTTTTACGGTCGATAGAGATGCAATGATGAGAGGTAATCTTTTTGTGCGTTAACCTTTCTCAATCTTAATGGGGCGTGAGACGGGTTTGGTGTCAGTATTACTGACAGAAACAGGACTGCCATTTTATATCGATATAATAGATAGGAATCATACTGTTAATTATAATAAATGTTGGGTGAAAGTGTGGCTGTTAACTATTGACTCTCAGATATTAAAAGTGTGTAGTGTCATTAAATTATTGCTAATGGTCGTAGAAAAGTGTCTCAGAATGTAACTGAATATGAGTCTGCAGCAAGTAGAGCCTTAAATTTTGAATGTGTTGATAATGGGCTGAGTAGAGCTGAATTGGTGATCGAGGTTGCATTAGCTATTAGTTATAATGACATTAATTATGCTGTGATGATGGTTACACCAATCGCATTAGATGATTTTATTTTAGGCTTTTCCTTATCTGAAAACATTATTTCCTCAGCCATCAGTCTTAAAGACATTGAATACAAGATGACGGCAATGGGGATTGAAGCCAATGTGATGATTAATGAGAGAGACTTTGCAGCATTAAAAATACATAGACGCCAATTGAGCGGGCGAACTGGGTGTGGTATTTGTGGCCATGAAGCCTTGAAAAACTTATTGGTTCCAGCTAAACCAGTCGCTAAAAGCGTGCTGCCTGATGCGAAGGTTTTTGATGAATTGGAGCCTAAATTAAGAGATTGGCAACAGTATGGCAAAATTTCAGGAGCCTTGCATGCTGCTTTTTTTGTCAGCCACTCTGGAGAGATAAAAGTTTGCCGGGAGGATGTGGGCCGTCATAATGCGTTGGATAAGATGATTGGGTATGTGGTGGCTAATAAGCTTGATCCAAGCGAGGGTTTTGTTGTGATGACCAGTCGTTGTAGCTATGAGTTAATTCAAAAAATAGCCCGCGCTGAATTTCCGACCTTAATGTGTTTATCAGCTCCAACGACACTGGCAGTATATTGGGCACAACAACATAATATTAATTTAATTCATCTTACAAAAAAAGACGCGCCAAGGATTTATAACCGAGGTGATTAATTAGCTGAGAACATACCATGATAAAAAAAAGAATCGCTAAATATAAACATGCGGCTGGTGGTTGGGGCGCGTTAGCTAGTACAGCAAAGCAACTGATAAAAAGCGAAAATGTTACTAATAATATTAGGAATTTACTGAAAACGAATCAAGATTATGGCTTTGATTGTCCGGGATGTGCTTGGGGGGAAAGCCGTGAACAAGGACATTTTAAATTCTGTGAAAATGGGGCTAAAGCGGTAAATTGGGAGGCGACCAGTAAAAGGGTTAAAGCTGATTTTTTCCAACAGTACAGTGTCAGTACGCTTAAATTACAAGATAGCTATTTTCTTGAGTCGCAAGGACGTCTCGCTGAGCCTATGGTCTATAACCTTGATACTGATCAATACGAATCGATATCTTGGCCGGATGCGTTTGAATTAATCGCAATGAGCTTGAATGGACTAGATAACCCAAATCAAGCTGAATTTTATACCTCAGGACGCACCAGTAATGAGGCTGCTTTTCTTTATCAGTTATTTGTTAGGCTGTTTGGGACCAATAATCTTCCTGATTGCTCTAACATGTGCCATGAAGCGAGCGGGATCGCAATGACAGAGTCTATTGGGATTGGCAAAGGGACGGTAAGCCTTGCTGATTTTGAACATGCAGATGCTATTTTTGTGTTTGGTCAAAATCCGGGTAGTAATCATCCTCGTATGTTGGATTCTCTGCATAAAGCGTCTCGTCGAGGTGCACAAATTATCACTTTTAACACCTTAAAAGAACGAGGTTTAGAGCGTTTTGCCAACCCCCAAGATAAAGTTGAGATGATAACTCATGGGTCAACACCTATCAGTAGTGTCTATTTTACCTCTAAATTGGGGGGGGATATGGCAGCGATCAGGGGGATGGTTAAAGCCATGTTAGTGTTAGATATCACTGATAAAGCCGATGGTGGTGAAGGTGTATTTGATTATACTTTTATTGCTAAGCATTGTGATGGGCTGGCTAATTACCTTGAATTGGTTGAGCGCACGAGTTGGAGTCAAATTATCGAGCAGTCAGGGTTAAGTCAAGCACAGTTAGCGCAAGCGGCTAACGTTCATGTGAATGCCAATCGTGTTATTTGTACTTGGGCAATGGGGCTGACTCAGCACAAACATTCTGTGCAGACTATTCAAGAGCTGACGAATCTACAGTTGTTACGTGGGCAGGTCGGTAAGTCTGGGGCTGGTTTATGTCCGGTTCGGGGTCACAGCAATGTACAAGGTGACAGAACGATGGGAATTAACGAGAAACCGCATCCTATGTTTCTGAACCGTCTTGAGCAAAAATTTGGCTTTTCGCCACCGACAGAGCCTGGCCATAATGTGGTGCAAGCGATTCACGCTATGTTGTCAGGTGAGAGTAAAGTGTTTATTGGTTTAGGTGGAAACTTTGCCGCCGCAGCCCCTGATACTAGACTCACCGAAGAGGCATTAAGCCGCTGTGATTTAACGGTGCATATTGCAACTAAGCTAAATAGAAGTCATCTAATTACGGGTAAGCAGGCTTTAATATTACCTTGTTTGGGGCGAAGTGATATTGATACGCAGTTAAGTGGGCCTCAGAAAGTGACAGTGGAGGATTCATTTAGCATGGTACATGCCTCTGCAGGAGTGGTGGAAAGTGAATTGGATGGCATGTTATCTGAGCCTGCTATTATTGCCGGTATTGCAGCTTCAACCTTAGGGAGTGATACGGTTAATTGGTCTCACATGGTTGAAAATTACGACAATATTAGAAATGCAATTGCTGATGTGATCCCAGGTTTTGCTGATTTTAATGATAAAATTAAACAGCCAGGTGGTTTCTATTTGGGAAATTCAGCAGCTCAACATATATGGAATACCATGAGCCATAAAGCACAAATTATGAGCCATGGGTTACCAGATTCAATTTTCCCTCAATCAATTTATGAATTGACAGATAAGCCTGTTTTCGTGTTACAGACCTTACGATCTCATGATCAGTACAATACCACGGTTTATGGTTTAGATGACCGATATCGAGGTGTCTATGGCCAGCGTAAAGTGTTAATGATGAATGCTGAAGATATAAAAGCGTTAGGATTATCGCACCTGGACAAAGTGACGATTAATTCACTGTGGCCGGATAAAGAAATACGTCAGGTATCCGATTTTATGTTAATTGAGTATGATATTCCATCAGGTAATGTTGCAGCATATTATCCTGAAACGAATCCTCTCGTGCCTTTGGGGAGCGTAGGGGATGTAAGCTGGACACCGACATCTAAGTCAATAGCGGTTGAAATATTAACGTAACTTGCTAGAGGTGAAGTGTTAATACAAAAAAACCTCCAATAGGAGGTTTTTATTTACAACAGTGAAAGATATATTTAGTTCACACTATCTTTCAGAGTCTTACCTGCTTTAAATTTAGGTACTGTCGCTGCTGGAATTTGAATTTCTTTACCAGTTTGTGGATTGCGGCCAGTACGTGCAGCACGACTTGACGTTTCGAAAGAACCAAATCCAACGATAGAAATCTTATCACCGTTTTTCATTGCTTCTGTAACAGTTTCTTCAAAAGATTTTAATGCACGTGCAGCTTCTGCTTTAGTCAGTTCCGCATGCTCAGCCATTTTTGCAACAAGTTCAGTTTTATTCATTTGAATAGTCTCTTCTTTCGGTAGATTTAATTATACCAATCACACTGTATTCTTTGTAATTGCAATCACTAACATGCCATAAGATATACCATATGAAAAGGTCTTTCAGTGTAATGACTCTCTTTTCTGGTTAAAAATCGTGTAAAAAACGTTCTTTAATGATGAGTTGAGTGATCTCTTCGTAAATGTTAAGTGTTTAGGTTAAAAATTTAGCGTTATGAAGGCAGTGTTTTATTGAGAGGGTAAGAGAGAGCTTGGCTGGTTTCTATGCGAAAAAGAGTATGTTATGGCGTTAAAATCAGTTAAAAATGGAATGTAGGTGAAGGTCAGAGTATCTAGTTTGTTAATTAAAATGTTAATTTCTATAAGTTTGCTTGCTGCTCTCAGGGGGTGAACGACAGCTCTGTGGATGAAGTTACTAGTGTTTTTTGTTGAATATACACGTGATTAAAGAGTAAGCGAAAAGATAAAAGTCGTGGTTAGATTTTAGTGGAATGGATCCTAGATGTGAGTAATGGCCAACTAATCATTTAATAGTTGATAAAGAAGCTGCTTAACTAGCATTGGTTCGAAAGGTTTATCGCATAGTGCATTAACGCCTGCTTGAGCAACATTAGCTAGATGGGTGTCATTTGCTTCAGATGACACCATTAATATCGGTACGTGACATTGTTGGCTGTCATTACGAATAAATTGAGTTAATGCTAAACCATCGACACTAGGCATATTGTAATCGGTGATCACCAAATCAAATTGATTGTCTTTCATTATTTCAATTGCTTGAGCCCCATCTTCGGCTTCAGTAATTAATTTCAACCCCATCTTAGCAATGGTTCGTTTGATAATATTTCTTGCCAGTTTACTATCATCGACAACGAGGACTTTAAGCTCATGGACATCGAAATGACTGAGTTCAAGTTCATTGTCGTTTAACAGGTCTAAAGTTGAATTGAGCGCTTTTAGTAAATGCTCAGAAGAGAAAGGTTTTGGAAGAATAGCAACAACTCCAGCTTGTCTATAGACTTCTAATTGTTCGCGACGGCATTCAGAAGAGACCAACATAAATTGTATGTCTTCAAGATTTTTATTTTCTTTTATTTCTTTTAGGATTGTGAGTGCTGTTCCATCTTCAAAATGCATCGCACTGGTCACCAGATCTGGCGGGTAGTGATTAATGATGTCGAGTGCTTCAGATACTGTGGTTGCTGTTTGAATATTGCTGAAGCCTTCTTCTGATAGTTTACTACTGATGATCTTTCTTTGAGTATCTGATGCTTCTAAAAGCAGTATAGAAAGTTCACTTGGTAACAGTGTGCTCATAGCGTCAATGTTCTATGGGTTTATATTAAAATATGGAACAAAAAGAAGGTAAACACAACATTTGATTAATTTTCTTTATTATCATTGTGTTACGCGAATCTAATTATCTATATTCTACTTTTAACAGTCGTGTGTTCTAGATAGACTTTAGTGGACTTAGAAAAGGCGACCCAATATTGAAATACTAACAAAATCGTGGCAGCAATAGCCACTAATGGGACGGGTATTTCTTGGTTATTGAAAGCAATTTTTACATCTTGTGGTGATATCTGGTATGCAATGATGGCTGTGCCTGCGAGCGCTGTAAGCCCCAAGGTTTGGATCGCTAAATAGGCTTTAAAGGCGATACTAGCCCAACTTGTCCTTAACATTAAACCCAATAATACAGGTACAACACCTAATGAGAATAGATCGACTGCTTGAATATTGATTGCTCTCCATGTTGCAACAGCGGTCATAATGGCATACAAAATCATTATGATGCTGAGGGGCAAAGTGGGTTTTTTCATGGTACATCTCGTTAGGTTAAGTTTACCGATGAGAGTGTAAAAAAATCTCTGCTTAGAGTCAAAATTTGTTATTTAACCCTCATTATTTATCATTTTACTGCTCAGGTGAGGCGAATTGGTTAGAATAGGGGGAGAATGCATTAATGAGAAAGATACGATGACCGAAGCAGAGTTTTGGCAATTGGTGACAAGGACGTCACCAGAACAGGATCAGATTGACCTAGCTGATAATTTAAAAGCTAGACTTGAGCTGTTAAATAATGATGAATTAGTTGAATTTGATAAATTTTTTGGCCAGCAAATGCGTCGTTGTTATTTTTGGTCCATATGGGGAGCTGCCTATATTATTACAGGTTGCGATTCTGAGTATGCATTTGCTGAGTTTCGTTGCTTTATCATTTCACTAGGACAAGAGTGGTATGAAAAAGTGATTAATAATCCTGATGAACTTGGTACATTGACTTTGTGGCCAGAAAAAGATGGTTATGCTTACCCTTTTCTAGATGAATATGATCTTATTGCAGGACAAATTTTTGAAGACCGCACTGGAGGTGAACTGCCTTTTGTATCATCAGGAATGGCGACTCCTCAAGGGAAAAAGTTTTCAACAAAGAAGAAATTATTAACATTAACCTACCCTCAATTGAGTCAACGTTTCCCTTTTTAATTTATCAATAAATGTGTTTTTAATTGGTTTGTCATAAAGTTAACTTGAACTCGGTAGCACGAGTTCAAGTTAACACTTAGTTATTCTGATAAGGACACTTTAATTAGCTCTGCATGTCATTTTGCATCGTGTTCGCTGAGATTGCTATTGAGCATTTCACGTGCTTCATCATCGAGTTTATGTTTGACTTTTTCTATTTGCTGCTCAGCAGACTGTTGTTCATTAACACTATCATATTCTGCCAGAATGTCTTCTGCAGAGGATGAAAGATCATGACTTCCATCATTGTTAGCACTCACTATTAAGGGGCAGACAAGTATAATGAGTAGTAAAATGGGTCTTAAGATGATGTTCATTGCGTGGCTCCAATATGTAGTGGGGAGATCCCTGTAGATAATGTGGCCAATTGTAACAAGGGCAACTTGAATGATGACTGAACCGATTTCATTAAGGCTGAGTGGTTAAATAGCTTTGCATTAAGTCAATGTTCAGGTTGTTAATTGTACAATAATAAGCTGGAATTTTTAATGACATTAATTAGTCTACACTATTCATTTTAATGAGGTTCATATGAAATTAACGTATTTTTTATTCGTAGGAGTGATGACTTCAAGCATTGCTGCCGCAGAAGAGGTTGCGGTAAACCCAGTAACAGAAAATGGCATAGTGAAAATTGAATGGCAAGATCCTAAGAGCTTTCGTGACATTAAAGCCGTGGGTGATATCCAATCCCGTTATGAAATGCGTACCTTTGACACTTTGACTCAGAGTTTAAATAAAGAAGCATCCAAAGTGTTAACTGCCAATCAAAAGCTTGAGCTTCAAGTTACTGATCTTGATCTTGCTGGTGATGTTAGGCCGACATTCGGAGCTAGTAGCCAGGATATTCGTGTGATTAAAGATATTTACCCTCCTCGCATTACTTTTAGTTACACAGTAATCGAAGATGGTAAAGTTATTATGGTTGGTGATGAAAAATTATCTGATTTAGGATTTATGAACTCAATTGGGCGAGTTAATGATAAGTCGACTCGATATGAATCACAATTGTTGGCAGATTGGGTGAAAAAAGTAGTTGCGCCTAAACTCTAATGGCTTACTTTTTATACTTGCTAAACCCTATGTCAAAAAAGGCTAAAAAGCTCGCTGCTTTTTTGGCCTTTTTTGTACTTAAGCTTTCTCATCAATCATTGAATGCTAAATTGATTAAGATGCTATGGCCTATGCCTGTAGGTTGGTATTAGTTAGCTTGATCTTTAAATGCCTGTAAAGTCTGTAGTAATACGCCCAGCTTTTTGACCAATAACGCTAATTCTGCCGGTAATACTGGTTGATCTGTTGATATTGTGTTGAGTTCATTTGCCAGTTCTTCAACGTAGGGTTTGAAACGATTACTTCGAGTTGAAAACCCTTCATTTTGTGTAAAAATGGTGTTGAATTTTACATGGCCTGCTTTTTTTAGCTCATCCAGTTTGCCATCGGCATCAATTGATTTACGATAGGCTGTTTGTAGATTGTCTTTAAGTTGTTCAAGAACACGGGTATGTGGCATAGCAGCCTCTCATTCTCATATAGTGTAATAAATTTTAATTATCGGGATTATAAGGGGCGAAGCTGATGGCAACAAGTCAACTCAATGGAATACTTATTGTCATATGGGTATTTTTGTTAACGAGTATTTTTTCAGTACAGGCATTGGCTGGTGATAAGCCCCCTTTTTACCAAATTGAATATAAAGGGAAAAAGGCATATTTACTTGGTTCTATACACATGGGGATAGCCGATTTTTACCCAATGGATCCGATTATTGAATCGTTATTTAATTCGGCAGAGTCTCTTGTGGTCGAGGCTGATATAGCGAATGTTGATATTAATGCTTTGATAAGTAAGTACGGCCTTAAACCAGTGACCGCAGACGTAAAGACACAAATGTTGTTAGATGACTATTGTCATTCAAGAAGGGAGATGTGCTCAGCCGTGAAAGGGTTTTCTCCTTGGTTACAATCGATGCAGTTTGGCGTTGCTCGTTTTGAGGCATTGGGTTACAGCGCAGCTTATGGTGTCGAACAACAATTTATTGCGAAAAATAATAACAAGCCTCTTTTAGAGCTGGAGAGTACAGAATTTCAATTTCAATTGATGTCATCGTTCAGTGATAAGGTTCAGTGGAAGATGGTGAAGGAAACAATTGAAGCGCCAGATGCTGAGATGCACGATTTAGTCAATACATGGCGAAGAGGCGACGAAGTGCATTTGAGTGAGCTGATGGAAGGACAAATGATCGATGAGGGTGATCTCCTAATGATTGAGAAAGTGTTGTGGCAACGTAATCAGCAAATGGCAACTAAAATTCACCAATTAATGGGGGCTGAAAGCACACCTCAACCCATGTTTATCATAGTTGGTGCAGGGCATGTTGTTGGATCTAAGAGTATTGTTAAAGAGCTTATTAAAGAGGGAGTAAAAGTGAAAAATTGTTGGGATTTGATATGTTCGTGAGTTACGCCTCTATCGAATGAAAATTTAGGTCTAACGGGTATTATTTTGACTATACTGGCACGTGTAGCTTCATTTATTTATATGTTAGATTCTTTTAATCATTTAACCAGCAAGGAGGCTGAATGACTGAACTGGTTATCTCATCGCCAACTAAAGGCTTTGAAGGGATCCCAAGAAAATGGGACGCGAAACGAAATAAGGTTGTCGCACGTGTTGATCCTGGCGAATTTTATATTACAACACAAGACGAATATGTATTTACTCGACTTGGATCTTGTGTCGCAGCCTGTATCTGGGATCCGATGATGGGTATTGGTGGGTTAAATCATTTTCTTTTGCCTGAAAGAGAACTCAATGAAGATTGGCATGAGCTGATGAGTTTTTCGTGTCGTTATGGCAATTTTGCTATGGAGCAGTTAATTAATGGGATACTGACCTTAGGGGGACAAAAAAAAAGATTAAGAGCCAAAATTTTTGGAGGTGCTCAAATGAGTAAAGGTACAGTACTGAATGTAGGCAAGTCTAATATCGAGTTTGTGAAGAGCTATTTACATATGGAAGAGATAGAAGTTGAAGTTGAAGATCTTGGTGGCCCATGGCCGCGTAAAGTTCTTTTTCACCCTAATAGTGGCAAAGTTTTACTGAAGCGACTTCCTGTAAGTGGAATAATACAAATGGAGAAAGAGGAGAGTGTTTACCTTAAAGGTATTATTAAGGAGCAGACGGAAACTGAAAGTAAAGTTGAGTTGTTTTGATTAAGACTTATTTACTTTAGTACATCTTGAAATAGCCTTTATCCTTACAAGTCACTAGGAACCCTCGCTCAAAGCGCTCAATAGAGTATGCATAACCCCTATATAAATGACTGTGAATAATGTTTGATACATACTATATAATGCATGATATCGACTTTATAACGACTCCTACTTGATATTTACAGTATCTATCACATGTGTAACCGCGATAATCCCTCATCATTTCCACATCTCAGAAAAGTTTGCATTGAATGAGTATGCTTAAAATCGAGCCGCTCACTTTCTTGTATCCATTGAGATAATAATCTGCCAGTAATCAAAAATGTCCTTTAGTACAATCAGATATATATTTGTGAAATAGATAGGAGACGAAAGGCTAGACCTGTGTTAGTTTATTGTTTCACTTATGTTGCTGTTAAGTGTTTTTATCTTTGTTAATTAAATTAAGGGGCTTTCAGCCCAATGACTAACCAAAGGAAAAAAAATGCAATTCAAAAAAATAGCCTTAGCCGCGCTCTTAACTCCAGTGATCGCCTTTAGCAGTGCTTCTTCATTTGCTAATGAAAATCAATCAGTAAATAATGCTGTTGTGATGGACTCTGCGACGAAGGTGTGTTTTGATAAAAACCTTAAGATAGCAACGATGGCGCTTACACACCCAAGCAGTGAAATGGGGGTTCTTTTTCACCAAGGCCTGACTGAACTAGCTGCAAATGAAACTATTATCGACATGATTAACGTCGGAAGGTTGGAAGTTGGCTCTCAGACACCCACGCTAAATAGTATTGTATCTATGGTTATTTTCCGCTGTATGGCAGGCGAATAATATAAGTTTAGACATCCTCTTTACTAGTCAATCAGAAAAACTGATTTTAGTGGGAGGATGTACAATATGAGACCTGCTTTTTAATGGGATGTTTACTCAAAAGGATCGCTGAGCATTAAATGTGTAAAGTAACGGTCTTATCTCATTGATATTTTATGGTTTAATCAGCATCAAGACAAGCTGCGTTGTTTTGGGTATACTCACGAGCTTTATATCTGATAGGTGAGTTGAAATTTGAACGGTTTGGTGAGCGAAAAAAAAGAGTACTTGGTTGATTTAAAGGCAATGCCTTCGTTATTTTCCTTGTATCGTAAGATCTTCTTTGAGCGTAAGCCTGGCTGGGATGAGCTAGCCCTACCTCATATCCGAGTTCGTACTCACAATATCAGTCTATCAGCCAAAAATGTTAATAACTATGCTTCTATTTGTGGCTTCGATTTTGATGGTAAAATATTACCTCTAACGTATTTGTACGTCATGGTGTTTCGCCTTCACGCTGTTATTTTTACGCATAAAGGGATCACTTTTCCTTTGCTTGGGATGATCCATCTAAAAAATAGTATTACTCAATATAGGCAGCTAACTGTCGATGAACATTTTGATTTAGAGTGTGCTTTGATTAATAGTCAACTCACTGATGCAGGCCTTGAGTTTGAATTAGTCTCCCAAGCCCGCGTCAATGGGATTTTGGTCTGGGAATCATTGTCTACCTATTTATATCGTGTTGAAAGTGCCTCGCGTCGAGTACGCCCACCCAAAGCCAATGCCATGGCTTGGGAATCACCAGATTCTTGGTCTTTAGCTGATGATTTAGGTCGAAAATACGCAAAAGCATCCGGTGACTATAATCTAATTCATCTCCATCCTATTTTATCTAAGCGCTTTGGTTTTGATAGAGTGCTTGCCCATGGAATGTGGTCAAAAGCACGTTGTATTGCTCAAATAATGCCTAAAATTGGTGAGTGTCCTTGTAAGGTCGATGTTGTCTTTAAGCTCCCTTTGTTTATGCCGTCCGATGTTAGTTTTGCAGCTGAAAATAACGAAGATGAGTTAGTGTTCGAGTTAAGAGATGCCCGTGGTCGACGTCCTCATTTATCTGGAAAAATAAGTTATCTGTGAGCTGTTAACGCATTGCTTAATAAAGGCGTAAATAACGTCTTTATTAAGGTACGCTGTGTCCCGTTGACGCTTCCCAAATACTGAACCATTCTTGTTTATCTAGGCTGATACTTTTAGATGAGATTGCATTTTTGATACGCTGTACATTACCACTTCCAATAATAGGCTTGGGTTGTGAAGGAAGTGCATTTATCCAAGCATAGACAATTGGGCTAATATCTTTAACGCAATGGTTATTAGCGATGTGATTCAATACTGTTCTTAATCTTATCGCTTGTGCACTTTGACTGGTAAATATCTCACCACCACTTAAGCAAGACCAAGCCATAGGAGATATTCTATGTTGCTGACATTGCTCTAAGGTACCATCGTGTAGACTCGTCATATTATAAGGAGATATTTCGACTTGATTAGTGATGAGTTGAATGTTCATCGGTGTCAATCTAGACTGTAATAATTCAAATTGGCCAGTACTGAAATTCGATACGCCGAAGTGAAGAACCTTACCCGACTGTTGGAGCTTTTTGAAAGTCAGAGCGACTTCATCGGCATTCATTAAGGGATCTGGGCGATGGATTAATAATAAATCAAGATGATCTGTACCGAGTCGAGTTAGGGAGTTGTCCACTGAAGTAAATATGTGCTGTTCACTTGTGTCGTAATGATTAACGTAGCGTTCTGGTGCCGATTCAAAAGTGGGTTTTATGCCACACTTACTGATTAATTGGATCTTGGTTCGCAAGCTAGGCTTAATAGATAAGGCCTCACCAAAAAGGATCTCACATTGTAGCTGTCCATAAATGTCTGCATGATCCATCGTCGTGACGCCCAAATCGAGATAGTGCTCTATTAATGACAGTCTTTGCTGCGGGGAATAATGCCAGCTTGCTAATCTCCAAAAACCGGCGATAAAATCTGACATTTCAAATTGATTTTTCATTATTTTCTCTTTATTTAGAATTGATATTTTTCTACCTAGGAGTGTCTTGTTAAAGGCCTGATATCACTCGGTTTTACGTTTTTTTCTTGGCTTTTGTTGATGATATTCCTTTTGGTTCACCATTTTCATTATATGAGTAGGGAGGATAAGAATCATCTGCATAAATATCAATATTAATATCAGAAGCAAAGACCAATCTTGACGTGTATATATAGATAAGAAAACAGAAAAAAAATTGATAATTTTTCATTGTTACCTCACATTAAGATATGAGCGGCATCAAAGTTTGTTCTTGAGCTGAGTAAGCAAACATAAAATCTAATCAGGTTCAATTTTCAAATTGACTTTATCTTGTTATTGTAGCCTATACAATATCTTTATAGAGGTTGTTTGAATCTTGTTAATCACCTTTACGACATTATTGATTTAGATAACCAGCTAAGATCATATCACCTTGTTCTTGTCTTATTTCACTTAATGTTTGCCAAAATTGTAGCGTAAGCGCCGAGTATTGTTGGTTCCATTGGTGAGAGACAGGTAGATACAAATTGACTTGCATAAAAGTTGTCGTTAATGCAGATAGTTCAGCTGTTAATTTCATATCTTTAATCATACTTAAGCCTATGTATCTCTCGACCACATAACCATCTAACTTCCTTTTAGCGAGTAAAGTAAACCCTTCTTTTGAGGTTAAGTTATTGAGGGGGAGTGCATCTAGCTTAGCCAACTTATCATAAGTTATATAACCTAAAGGTGCAGCCACGCCTAATTTGAGTCCTGAGAACTGTCCATCATTCCACTTTAGGCTTGATTGCTTATGGGTAAATACCTGATAACTGCCACTCCATAAGCGTCGCTCTACATCTATTTGACCTTCTCGTGTAGGAAATACTCCTATACTTTCTCTTTCAGGTGTCCATATAGCAGCAAATATAGCATCTGTTTTCCCTTGGCTTAAATGCTGAATACAGCGTTTCCAAGGTAGCCTAACAAGTTGTATCGATAAGTTTAATCTTGCAGCTGTTTTAATGATTAAGTCTACGAATACCCCATGTACATTCAGTGTTTTACTGTCGGTGATGGGCTCTGTGGTAGCGTATGGGAAATAGCCTCTATCTTCATAACAAATTCGCATAACAGGTGCGTTTGTTTTCTGAGGTGTATTGGGGGTAACAATGCTGTTGGCTTGCGAGTTATCGGTGAAGAGTAAACTGATTAAAGTCATCAGTAGTACGAGATAATTGCCACGATAATGACTAAGCATCATATGATCTATATAGGTTTGGCTTCGAACGTGTATTATGATTAATCATCCAGTTATACTTTAATATGGTGGTGTATGAGGATATGGGCTACTTTCAAGTTTAGTCGACTTAACTTATTTAGTATGAGTATTATTGTTATTCGCTTGTAAGGCCTATCAGTGATAGGCGAATGATCAAGGCTTTCTAATCGAGAGCACACAGGCTACTGCGATGAGCAATAAAATGGAGATAATGAAAAATACGTCATTGTAAGCTTGAATATAAGCCTGTTGAGTCATCGTTTGTTCTAATAGGCTATTTGCTTGTGATGTGGCAGCTATCGGATCGGATCCTGCTTGAATGAAGACATGAGTTGTTTGCATGAGGTATTCATTAGCCATCGAGCTGACAGCGGGTAAAGTTTCTTTCATATGCGCTAAATGTCCTCTGGATAAAGTATCTGTTAATGTTGACACTAAGGCTATACCAAAGGCGCCTCCAAGATTTCGCATGACATTAAGAACAGTAGAAGCTGAAGCATTCTCGTGTGGCTTAATGTGCATGGTCGCTATGATCCCTATAGGCACAATAATGAAGGGCTGACCTATAGCGCGTACAACTTGAGATGCGATCATTTGATCACCAGCAAAATCAATGGTCATATGGCTATTCATGTAATAACTTAATGAAAATACGATGAAGCCAAATGCTGCTAGGTATCGACCATCGAAGCGTTCAGCGAGTTTGGGAACAAAAGGAAGTACTAGCAGTTGTGGGAACCCCATCCACATAATGACTTTACCTATGTCTAGTGGGCTGTAGTTGTGGATCTGTGCCAAATAGAGTGGGATCATATAAATAGCTGAAAATAATGCCATTCCGAGTAAGAAATACGCGATGGTTGAAATGGCAAAGTCTCTCTGTCCTAGTAAACGTAAATTCACCAGAGGTTCTGTCTTCTTCAGTTGTATGTAAATAAATAGGGCTATGTTGACTGCTGCTAGCATGCTGAGGTTGCAGATCAGTTCAGATCCAAACCAATCCTTGCGATTACCTTCTTCCAGTACGATCTCTAGACAGCCCATGCCTAAGGCCATAGTGATGATGCCGGAAAGATCGACGTTTTTTAATTTTTCAGGTATGACGGGCTTTTTCTTTAAGCCATAGGCCAGCATTCCCATTACCAGCAATCCTGGAGGTACATTTATGTAAAAAAGATAATGCCAGCTAAATTGCTCTGTTAGCCACCCACCTAATGCAGGACCTATTGAGGGGGCAAAGGTTGCGGTTACGCCAAATAAGGTCATACCTAATGTACGTTTATTTTCGGGAAGGAGTTCGAGTATGAGGCGAAATGACAAAGGAATGAGTGCTCCACCAAAGAATCCTTGCATCGCTCTAAAAGTGATCATTGACTCCAAATTCCAAGCGATAGAGCACAGTAATGAAGCACCAATAAAGGCGCCAGTTGTCCAAATAAGGTACCGCCTAATGGACAGTCCCTGACTTAGCCAACCGGACAGAGGGATAGCGATCATTTCAGCCACGAGATAGGCAGTGGCTATCCAAGAGCCCTCTGTTAGGGTTGCACCTAAACTTCCTTGAATCTCCTTCATCGATGCGTTGGTAATTTGTATATCCAAAATCGCCATAAATGCACCGATTAGACCGCCAAAAACCGCGATCCACGAACGCTTACTTCCAGACTCATAACCTTGAGGAATAACCCTTGGTGATATAGTCGATATTACTGCAGCAGATGCACTCATTTCTAATGGCCTGCGTTTGCAGCGATGGCGTTATCTACTGATGTTTTACGGGTATCTATTTCAACAACGGCACTGAGTCCTGGTAAGGCATTAGTGATTTCATTATCGACATTGAAACTTATCCGCACTGGTATGCGTTGAACTATTTTAGTGAAATTACCTGTGGCATTTTCGGCTGGCAGTAAACTGAATTTTGCACCGGATGCAGGTGATAGGCTATCAATGCTGCCAGTAAAGGATTTGTCGGGAAATGCATCTAGCGTGACTTTTACCTGTTGACCAGCTTGCATATGCTGGATTTGGGTTTCTTTAAAGTTCGCTGTTATCCACACTAGATCATCGGGAACCAAACTGTACAGGGCTTGCCCTGGTTGTACGTATTGACCTTTCATGGCGCCACGTTTGCCAATGATCCCTGAGAATGGTGCGCGCACTTGTGTGTCTGCTAGTTGTATTTCAGCAAGTTTAAGTCCAGCCTGAGCTTGGGTCACATTTGCATTGACTTGAAGTAGCTGCGCTTTAAATACAGCAAGTTCACTTTGTTTAGCGATTAATGCGGCTCGTGCTTCATCAAGATGAGCAACCGAGGATGCAAAATTTGTCTGCATTTGATCAACATTATCCTGAGAGCTGTAATTTTTAACTTTTAGTTTTGTGGCTCGACTTAACTGTTGCTCTGCTCGTAAGCGATCAGATTTAGCTGCCTGTACACTGGCTGTGGCTTGATTGATCAGCGCATATTGTAATGCCACTTTAGCGGCCAAGGTTTGGTGCTCTGCTTTAACACTATCTAAAGCAGCCTTACTTTGTGCTAATTTAGCTTTATATTGGTTGTCTTCCAGCTGAGCTAAAAGCTGACCTGCTTGAACATGCTGGTTATCAACAATGTCGGTATACACCACATAGCCCGGAACTTTGACACTAATATGGGAGATATCAGCTTCAACATAGGCATTGTCTGTTGATTCTATAAAGCGCAGCTCAGTCCAATAATAATATCCGGCGCTGATTAAGGCGGCAAAGATAATGGGTACTGTTATGTATAATTTACTCTTGGACATTCATGGCTCCTTGATAAGTGCTGTATAGTTTACTATTGTCTCTCTATTTTTATTAGACAGTTAAAATTAAACCTACTGTTTCACAGGTGTAACAATGATAGATCTTAATCGTGTACAAATGTTTGCTCAGGTCGTAGAGCAAGGCAGTTTTACTGCAGCCGCAAAGGCGCTAGGGCTGACTAAGGCGACAGTCAGTCGCAAAATAGCTGAGCTTGAGCTTGATACGGGGGTGATATTACTCTTTAGGACAACAAGATCGCTTAAGCTTACTGATGCGGGAAATGCGTATTATAATCGGGTGCAAAGAATTTTGATGGATCTGAAAAATGCCGAAGATAAGCTCAGCTCGAGCCAGTTGATGGTAAAAGGTAATTTACGTATTGTTTGTCCTATTGAGTTAGGACAGCTTTTTTTAGGGCGAATATTTGCTCGTTTTTTAACTCATTATCCAGATATTACTATTGATGTTGAGCTTAGTAATAGACAAGTTGACGTCGTTGAAGAAGGAATAGATATTTTATTTCAGATCACTTCTGTGGCAAACCCTAGCTTGCAAACTTTTGAGGTGATGTATACAGATAAGATATTGGTCGCCAGTCCTTCCTACCTCGCTCGTCATGGTATGCCTCAAAGGCCAGAAGATCTCAGTTGTCATCAAGCGATTAAATTAAAGTCGACTCATATTGATGGAAGCTGGACAGTATTTGATGGCAAAGAATGGCTCACTCTAGAGCCTGAGGCGCAATTAACGGTGAATAATGTGACTTTAGCGCGTGAAGCTGCAATAGAAGGATTGGGTATTACAGTGGTTCCTTCTATTATTGCTCAACAGGCATTAGAGGATAAACTCTTGTTGCCTCTTTTAGAGGATTTTCCTTTAGCGCAAAATAAGATAACCATGAGCATGCCTCAACGTGTATATCTACCCAGAAAATATCAAGTTTTTATCGAGTTCATTTATCGTGCGATGAGTCAAAATCCTGAGTATCAGTTACTGGATATACCCGATTTTGTTACTCTTTCAGTCTCAAATCACGTTTAAAAAAAACCGCTAACGAGTAATCGTTAACGGCTTTTTTAATCGCAAGTTTTAGGCGATAACACCTTACTTATTGAATTGTGACTTTGCAGTTCTACGCTTACGTTGACGCCAGAAAACGAAGCCAGCAAGCATTAATGAAGGAATAAAAATCCATTCTTTAGCAATGCGGTCATTTGTTTGCTGAACAGCGAGGATCTGCTGGTCAAAATCTAGACCTGCTTTTTGTGCATTACTAGCAAAAGTAACCATGTCGACAACGGTCTGATTTTTATCATTTTGTATCAAGAGTAAGCCAGCATTATCTAGCCGTTGTTGGGCTGTATCTGCTGGTGGTAGAGCCAGCATAATAACGCGTTGCTTACTTTCACCTTTATAGGTTTCATAGCCCATGACTAGGCGTAAAGGTTCATCTGTTTTAAGTGTCTCAATCACCTGAGTGATATCAGTACCTGGATGGTCGATAAACTCAGGCTGGATCTGACTAATCCAGAAGTCTGGGCGTACCAAGCTAAAGGCCACGAGAAGAAGTAAAGCTGACTCATAACGTTTATTGAACGTCAAGAAATATCCTTGTACGGCTGATGCGAATAAACACATGGCGATAAGGGTATAAGTAAAGATAAATATCATCTGCCAAATGCTATCGATGCCAACTAAGATAATGTCGGTATTGAAGATAAACATAAAAGGCAGTACAGCCGTTAACATGGCATATTTAAATGCTTGAATCCCGGTTTTGATTGGATCGGCTTTTGAAATTGCCGATGCCGCAAATGCCGCTAAACCTACAGGTGGCGTTATATCGGCCATGATGCCAAAATAAAACACAAATAGATGAACAGCAATAAGTGGAACGATCAATCCATGTTGTGCGCCTAGGCTTATCACCACAGGTGCCATTAAACTGGAGACAACAATGTAATTAGCTGTTGTTGGTAATCCCATGCCTAAGATCAAGCTAATGACGGCGATAAGGACTAACATTAACCCTAAGCTACCACCAGACATTACTTCTACCAGTTCCGTCATGACAGGACCAAGCCCTGTCAAAGTGACAGCACCGACAACGACACCAGCGGCAGCAGTAGCCACACCTATGCCAATCATGTTTCTTGCACCAGTTTCTAAACCATCAAGTAGATCTTTGTAACCTGCTTTGATATCAGCAAACCCATGTTCTTGTCCTCTAAAGAAACTGAATAATGGACGTTGTGACAGGAGAATAAAGATCATAAATATAGTGGAATAAAAAGCCGACAAACCGGGGGATAGTTTCTCAACCATTAGGCACCAGACTAATGTGATCACAGGCAATAGGAAATGGAGTCCTGATTTTACCGTCGGTTCAAATTGTGGTAGCACGGGGGTGGTGCAGTTTGGATCATCAATGTCTAAATCTGGATATTTAGCACTGCGAGATATCAAGAAAACATAGGTTATTAGAGTCGCAACAGAGATAATCCAAACAGCAGCATCTCCTGTCATACTCTTAATCATGTTAAGTGCGTAGTAAACCACACCAGCCAGAATAATCAGGCTTGATATAGTAATACCAGAACGCAGTAATCTGATTTTCCATGGTGCAGGGGGGTCGGTACGCTCTATGCCCTTGAGGTTAGCTTTCAACGCTTCAAGATCCATTATGTAAAGGAAAGTTAAATAGGCTGCAATGGCAGGAATGAAGGCATGCTTGATCACATCAACATAAGGGATCCCCACATACTCGACCATTAAAAATGCAGCTGCCCCCATTATTGGAGGCATGATCTGTCCGTAACAAGATGAAGCAACTTCGACAGCCCCTGCCTTGTGGGCAGGAAATCCCATCCGTTTCATCAATGGGATAGTAAATGTCCCTGTTGTGACAACATTAGCAATCGAGGAACCAGAGATAAGCCCAGTCATACCTGATGCGAGAACGGCAGCTTTTGCTGGCCCACCACGCATGTGGCCTAAGAGGGAGAATGCCATTTTTATAAAGTAATTACCTGCTCCAGCTTTTTCTAATAACGCCCCAAAGAGAACGAATAAGAATACGAAACTGGTTGATACGCCTAAGGCGATACCAAATACCCCTTCAGTGGTGATCCAGAGATGGCTAGCGGCCTTTGACAGTGATGCGCCACGATGGGAAATCACTTCAGGCATGTAGGGGCCTGCAAAGATATAGATTAGAAAAAAGCCTGCGACAATCATCAATGGCGGACCTAAAGCACGCCTAGTTGCCTCAAGCAACAGTACCATGCCTACGACAGCGACATAGATATCCATGGGGATTGGTGCGCCAGGTCTGGTCGATAGTTGCTCGTAAAAAAAGAATAGATAAAGTGTGGCTGCTGCACCTAGCAAGGCAAATAGCCAATCTAGGATAGGCACGCTGGTGTTTTTTGACGATTTAAACGCCGGGAATGCAGTGAAAGCAAGGAATATAGCAAAAGCTAAGTGAATTACCCGTGCTTGAGTGTCATTAATAATGCCGAAGTTAAGAATAAATGGTAGTGGTGAAGCATACCATAGCTGAAATAACGCCCATAATAAGGCGATACCGGTGACCAGTTTGCCAGCAAATCCCGTCAACTGTCTAGATCCAGAGTCATTGCTTGTGGCCATTTCAGCCAATGTCTCTTGCTCTTGTGTTTTTTGCATGTAAATAACCTGTTTAAACTGACTGTGATCTCTTAATGAGCACCACAAAATAAAACCTGTAAATCTTCTGACGCCTTTAAAGCAGTGTGGTGAGTCCACACTGCTTTAACTGTTTTATCAGATTGCCCCTAGAAGGCTAATTTATAATTATTTAATTAAGCCAGCTTCTTTAAAGTATTTCTCGGCACCGGGATGAAGTGGAGCCGTGTTACCTTCTAGCATATCTGCTTTAGTCAGGTTAGCAAAACTAGGGTGTAGACGACGGAATTTATCGAAGTTATCAAACACAGACTTAACCGTCCAGTAAACAGATTTCTCTGAAACTTTAGCACTTGAAACCAGTGTTGCTTTAGCACCAATAGTCATGACCGGTTTGTCGTTACCAGTGTACATGCCACCTGGAATTTCATAAGAGACAAAGTAAGGAGTTGATTTCACCATTTCTTTCACATCTTTGTCGTTAACGCTCACGACTGTCGTGTCACAAGATGTAGTTGCTTCCTGAACGGCACCATTTGGATGGCCAACAAAATAGACCATCACATCTATCTTATTATCACACAGTGCTTGAGCTTGTTCAGAGGCCTTTAGCTCTGATGCTAGACGAAAGTCGCTACGCGTCCAGCCTTTGGTATCCATGATGGCTTCAATTGTGGCACGCTGACCAGAACCTGGCTCACCGATATTGACACGTTTGCCTTTTAGATCGTTAAACGTGGTGATGTTGGCATCTTTACGAGCGACAACAGTGAATGCTTCGGTATAAATTGAAAAAACTGAACGCAGATCATCATAGGGTTCTGTATTAGCAAAAGCACCTGTTCCTTTAATTGCATTGTATTGTTGATCTGACTGAGCAATACCGAATTCAAGCTCACCCGCTCTTAAGGTGTTGATGTTGTATACAGACCCACCGGTACTCTCAACCGAGCAGCGCATATCGTGTTCGGTGTTATTTTGGTTAACCAAACGGCAAATACCACCACCAGTAGGGTAATAGATCCCTGTCACTCCACCTGTTCCTATGGTTAAAAATTCTTGAGCTTGGACAAGAGAAGTGATTGCCATCGTCGATAATGCTGCAGCAATTAATATGGATTTCTTAGACATACTTATTTCCTTCATTTTTATAAAGTGTTGGCGTAGTTGTTTTTCAATAAAACTTATTAAATCAATAATGTAATCTTGTAATAGCGTTTAATTATCATTAATAAACTTAGCCATTTTCAGGTTAAGTTCCCCCTTGTGAGTGGGTATGTGATCCTCTGCAGAATCTAGTCATTAAATTATATTAATACAGCTACTTAATGTTTATTTATCGCTTTATCGGCACGCTCTAATAGTGGGCTTAAATACTCTTCTAAGGAGTCAGTTCAAGCAAGTCTAACCAGCATAAAAAGGCCAGATAGCACGACATAATGCTGAAGATCACATCCTAAGGCAATATAATTATTCATTTGAGTTGAATATGGACACATGGAAAAGGAGGTTAGATTTTATGTATCGATATGTATCTTTCTATATTTGGATATCGGTGTATATTATTTGTTTGTTTTTTGTTTCTTATGTGTTTAGTTGAAACGAAAAGGCAGCGGATTAAAATAGCTATCCAAATTAACAATGCCCCCTGCAAAAACGTGAGCAAATCTGCTAACATTGCAGCCAACTTTTGAAGCATAGTGAGATAGAGCAAGATGGGAAGAGCATACCAAAACAAAAAAGAATCTATGGCCAAGACGGCTGGACAGAAGACGAGAATATACTCTCGCTATGGTAAAGAGATCTATGTCTGCGCTAAAAATGGTGGTTTTGACCCTGACGGTAACCTTTCGCTGCGTCATATGATTGCTAAAGCTAAGAAAGATCAAGTTCCAGCGCATGTCATTGAGCGAGCAATTGAGAAAGCCAGAGGAGGAGGAGGAGAAGATTATGAAACTGCGCGTTATGAAGGTTTCGGTCCTGGTGGCATCATGGTTATTGTCGATTGCTTAACTGACAATGTTAAGCGTACTTTTACTGAGGTGCGCCAAGCATTTGTTAAAAATGCTGCTAAGTTGGGGGGGCCTGGCACTGTTGGTCATATGTTTGAGCATCAAGCTGTTTTTGTTTTTAAAGGTAATAATGAAGAAGAAGTATTAGAGATGTTGATGATGGCCGATGTCGATGTGACTGATGTCGAACTTGAAGATGGCATGATCAATGTTTACGCACCACATACTGAATTTTATAAGACGAAGACAGCATTAACTGAAGCATTGGCAGATACAGAGTTTGTTGTTGAAGAAATTACTTTTGTTCCTCAGACGATGGCAGATTTGAGCGATCCTGAAGAAGTGGCTCAATTTGAGCAATTTATTGCAGCTTTAGAAGATTGTGATGATGTACAAAATGTGTACCATAACGCCGAACTTGCTGAAGAGTGAATCGAACCATCACATTAGGTAAAGGTAGTTTTTTATTGCTTAATTAAAGCAAGTTATCAAATTACTTTTGCCACTGAGTTGCTAAGAAAAGTGATAAAAGAATACTGATGATTTCCGTTGTTATTACGCATGGGTTAATAGGAGGTATTTTTTTTTAAACCATTGGACTAAAGGATCTTGATGAACTCTTGCATGCCAATATAGCGTACTCTTTACTTGTGGTAATTCTTCATGGTTTATGATGGCTAGTTTTTCTTGCCAGTAAGGGCTATTAATGATTGTGTCAGGCATAAAAGCAATATGTTTTCCTGCTAATAATCCATGACGAAGTACGAGCATCGAATTGGTTGAAAAACTGACTTTTCGCGTTAAATTATTTGTTTGTGCTAATTGGGTTATTTGATACTCAGCGGCACTAGATACTGAATATTCAGCTGTGTCAAAACTAAATATGTCAGTTAGGGTAGGCTCTGTCAGTTGATTAATAGGATGATCTGGACTGGATGCGATACAGAATCTTTCAAGACGAATATGCCGACCATGAATATTGGCAGGGGGTAATTCAGTCCCCCCGATACAAAGATCTAATTCTCCCGACTCTAGCATTGAAAACATGTTATTAGGTTTATGCAAAAATTCCAATTCAACATTTGGGGCTTCTAGCATAAAGACTTCAAGCATTTGAGGTACTATTTCAGCTGTCATACTATCGATAAAGGCAATGCGAATAACCCCATTTACTTCTTTTGGGTCGAAGGTTTTTTGCAAAATTAACCGACTACTCATTTCAAGCCATTCTTGCAATCTAGGTAGCAGAGATAGCGCTTTTTCAGTGGCTTTTATACCTTGCCCATGCTTTACAAATAAAGGTTTTTCAAACAAATTACGTATCTGCTTTAAGTTTTGACTCATCGCTGGTTGAGAGATATTGAGGCGTTCTGCACTTTTGGAAACACTTCCTTCTTCAATTAATACTGTCAAACTTAATAGTAAGTTAAGATCACACCCTTGAATTATTTTTAGATCTGAGTGGTTCATAGTTTAGTATCGCTTAGTTGTTTTATTAAGATCGACGAAAGTAACTTTCTGAACCATGTGTGTAGCTCAAGATTCCGGTTATGTTCGTTCCAACAGACTTTTAGCTCTAGATCTATCGTATCGCCGAACCAGATAAAATCTTCTGCTTGATGATGCTCAAACACCTTTACTGCATAGTGAGGCAATAATGTCACAGTATGTGGTGCAGTCAATGCTTGAGTCATAGTGTTTAAAGAGACTGATGTTAAGGCGTAAGAGGTCTCTTCTATTTTAATTGTTTTAAGGGTGTTGACCAAATAGAATTGGTTGTGTTCCTGGTATTGGTATCTTAAGAGCCTAAAAGGGCTTTGTGCTATTATGCCCTGTTCCTCATTTCTTTTTGTTATGTATTCTGGAGCACTGGGATCTAATGTCACGAGTTGCCATGGATAGGTTGACAGTACTTTGCTGCGGATTGGCTTAGGCACAAAATCATAGAAGCCTACAATGAGATCAAGGTACCCATGCCTCAGCATGGTAAAGCCATCTGTTTCTTGGGTGATGTATTCTAGTTTAATGCCAGGTGCATGCTGGTTTAATTCAGCAATAACCTCAGTGATACACAATTGAGCAAGCACATCATTCATCATGACTCTAATTCGCCCTTGCGCGGTAGTTGGATTAAAACTATCTCCTTCTAATATACTAATCACATTGTTGAGAAGAGGTTTTAATTCCTGTTCTATGGCGCTGGCTTTACTGGTAAGGGTCATTCCATTGTGGCTTTTAACGAGTAATGGGTCTTCAAACATGAGCCGCAAGCGCTTAAGTACTTGACTCATCGCTGATTGAGATAAGCCGATTTCTTTGGCAGCTTTGGTGACATGAGCCTCTTTAAGCAATACCGATAAGGCTACTAACAGATTGAGATCGCAGTTTTTGAGTTGGTCTATTTTTTTTTCTAAAGGCATTTAGTCGCTTTAAGCAGGGTGATATCTCACCGACTATAAATGAAATGGTGGCGCAGGCAAAGAATAATCAAAAGATGAAAAAGGCCTTCCTTAGCCTTTCTTGGGTATGACTAGCATTGTCACCAGAATTTAAGGGACAAGTACTTGTGTTTCACCAGTTAAATTGATGATAACACGACGCTCTAGAGCACGCTCTGAAAGTGTTGTAGCGTGTGAATCTTGATCGCCAGAAGCTTGTGTTTCTAAGCTCTTAACTTCTAAACCGTGAGACATGAGGTAGTCTTCAACTTGTTTAACACGTGTTTCAGATAGTTTTTGGTTATATTCAGAAGCACCTTGATTATCTGACTGACCAGTCAGCACAATTGCGTCATTTTCACTGAGCTTAGAGACACGAATAACGTCGTCTAGCTTAGCAGTTGCTGTACTACTGAGTTCTGAAGAATCGAAGCCGAATAGAACCGTTACGCTACTTTGCTCTGTTTGTGTTTCATAAACAGGCTCTGGGCGAGGTGCAGGTTTAGTTTCTTCGATAATTGCAGGTAGAACAACTGCTACAGGTGTCGGTTTAACGCCGAAACGGTACAGCATTTGGATACCAACAGTCTGTGCGTCCATGTCAGCAGTGTTCCAGCTCGTCTCATCAATATTAGCGAAACGACGATATTTGGCTGAAACTTCTAAAGAGTCGGTTATCTTGTAACCAACACCGGCACCAAAGTAAGCGGCGGTGTCAGTAGTGCTGACATAATAATCCGCACTCATCTGGTGAGCAAGGTGGTACTGATAAGCACCAGCTTCACCTGTTAGGAACCATTTCTCACTTAGCGGCAGTGTACCAACTAAGCCAAGTGTGAAACCATCTACGTCAATAGATTCAGAACCATCAATACCCGTGCTCCAAAGGTGAGTATCATCATTGGTTCCAAGATCTTGCCAACCAGCTTCTACTGCGAAATATTTGTTCAGCTGATAACCAATGATTGCGTTCCATGCTAAGTCGCTATCATCACCTAGGTGACTGGTAGCATCTACTGATTCGTAGTTATTTTGCCCCGCACCTGCACCTATATACCAAGTGTTGTCAACGTCAGCGGCATTGGCATATGAGATAGTGCTCATTAATGCGATAGCTAGAATTGATTTTTTCATTTTATGTGATCCCTTAAATGGACATTCAAAATTATTCATTTTTATACACCGTGTATTTTGATTAAATTATTGTCATGGATCGATAGAGTAATACTTATAATGATTATTAGTTTTACTTATATGTGATTGCCAGTCCAGATTTATACTTACTAAATGTTGATCATGTTGTATTTTGTTGCTTATTTTGTTTTTGTTTGTTTTTTAGTTTAAATATAAGTGGCTTAAGTCAATTTTTGTAAATATTTACTGTTATTAGTGTGTTTTTAATTGTGGGTTTACGTGTATTTATTGTTTTTAATTGTGTGTTTTTCGTTTTTCACGATAGAAAATAAGCGTTGTTAATAAGTATTTCGAATTATTGACCTTCTCTATACAAGGTGTATCAAAGTTGATTGTGATTTACGTTCGTCCTAACCAGAGTTTTGTTTTTCTATGTGTACTTCTTTAACTGGGCAAGGAAACACTATATTAGCTGATAGTAACGCTTGATAGATGGCTAGGTTTGTCTGGTATTTATCTTGATAATAGGTATGAGTAGGAACCCAGTAACGGATATTTATTTCAATACCGATACTATTAAAGCCATTGATCCCAATAAGTGGACTTTGCTCTTGATTAACACCAGTGCATTGCTTGATAACCTCAGTTGCTAAGTTGATAACTTTGTCTGGATCCGATGTATAGCTGATGTTGAAATGGGTTTCGACAAGTTTATTGGCAAAAGAATTATGTAATATCTCACCGACTATGTGCTTATTTGGTATGTTAATTTGCTCACCCTCTTCATTAATAAGCACCGTCATTCCTAGGAAGATATCTTGCACGACACCAGTGATTTCTTTGATGCTAATGGTATTGCCGACGACAAAAGGACGAGTGATAATGATAGTGATCCCAGCTGCATAGTTTGAAAGCATACCTTGTAAGGCTAAACCTGCACCTAAAGATGCTGCACCGATTGCTGCTACCATTGGAGTAATGCTAATGCCGAGCTTACCTAAAGCGACAATCCCAACCATGGCTATGATTAGGATCCTGAGCAGGTTAGACATGAAGTTACTAAGGGTAATGTCGATATGATGCTTTTTAAGTTGAGCGGCAACAATTTTTGATGCTTTATTAGCCACCCAAAGCCCAAGTAGAAATATCAACCCAGCCCCTAAGATTTGGAAGCTATATTGAACTAAAAATTCATAGATGAAAGTGTATATTCCTTGTAGTTGTTGTAATTCCAACTCCAATTGATCTTCTTTCATTTGTCATCCCATTAGTCATGTCTTGCGCTGTTCATTGAGTTTAGTTTATGGGAGGGTATTTTTTGCATATAAAATAGGCGCAATGCGCCCATTTTATATTTTTGTTGATAAAGGCAGGTTAAGTGGGCTGGTGTACAGATTTCAATATGGCGTGTAGTTCTTCTTTTATATGTAGTTTTTTCATCTTAAGAGCATGAACTTTATTCGTTAAGTCTGATGAGCTGTGTAACTCTAATTCTTTTATCTCATCATCGAGTGCATTATGTTTGTTGAAAACTTTCAAAAAATGGGCATCATTTGTTTTCAATTTTGTAATGAGTTCTCGGTATTCTGGAAACATAGGTTCAATTCCTTTCTCTGTTTATTCTTTAATTCATGTCTAAAATAGCGTTATTTTCAAGCGATAAACATGATGTGAATCAATAAAAAAGTGATTTTTTTAAGTAACATCCCCTAATTTTTATTCGCATTGTTTGTAGTAAGGTGATTGCTTATTAACGTTTTATATATTTATTTTAAATTTGGTGTAGCAAAATTGATTCAATCAGTTTGTTTTACGTAGCATTTATCTATTGCTCAGAAAAGTGTGATCAAGTTAATCTTAGTGGTGTAGATATATGTAAATGCTTATATTTCAAACTTGATTTTGTTCATCTCAATGAAGGTGAGCTAATGCTTAAGCGATGAGACTTAATGAAGTAAAGCCGTCAATAGTAGAGTTTTATCATTGGCAGATTTAAATTTTAAAGGGGTGTTTATCATGTCAGATGTATTCCATTTAGGACTGACTAAAAAAATGTTGGACGGAGCCAGTCTAGCTATCGTACCTGGTGATCCAGAGCGAGTAAAAAAAATTGCTGAATTGATGGATGGTGCGACGTTTCTTGCGAGTCATCGTGAATATACCAGTTATCTTGCTTATATTGATGAAAAGGCTGTGGTCATTTGTTCAACAGGGATTGGTGGTCCGTCAACCTCTATTGCGGTTGAAGAGTTGGCTCAACTCGGCGTGAGTACATTTTTACGTATCGGTACGACAGGTGCGATCCAGCCACATGTTAATGTTGGTGATGTTATTGTGACTCAAGCATCAGTTCGTTTAGACGGTGCTAGTCTGCATTTTGCACCTATGGAATTTCCTGCAGTAGCAGACTTTGAATGCACAACAGCGATGGTCGCAGCGAGTCGTGAAGCAGGCCTTGAGCCGCATATTGGTATCACGGCTTCTTCGGATACTTTTTATCCTGGCCAAGAGCGTTATGATACTGTGTCTGGACGAGTAACACGGCAATTTAAGGGATCTATGCAGCAATGGCAGGAGTTAGGTGTGCTTAACTATGAAATGGAGTCTTCAACTCTTTTTACCATGTGTGCCTCACAAGGTTGGCGCGCAGCATGTGTTGCGGGTGTGATCGTTAACCGTACACAGCAAGAAATTCCCGATGAAGCTAAAATGCAGAGCACTGAAGTTAGCGCTATTTCTATCGTGGTGGCAGCGGCAAGAAAATTATTAGTTTAATTGTGAGCGAGTGTAGTTTTTTACGTTTAAATCAGCCAAAGGCGCTATAGGCGCCTTGTTGGTGTTTTAATGTCGTTAAGTTTACCGGTTGGTTTTAAAAGTGATATTTAGCGATCACCGAATAAGTATTTTGGTCAACGTCTTTAACACCATATTTATTCTTCCAGTAGTCATATTCGATACCAACAAACAGTTTATTCTTGTTATTTTCACCAAACAGTACAGTACCAAGATCATATTTTAGCTGAGGGTTAAAGTGAAAATTCTCTGCATATCCTTCATTATTTGTCGAAAATACCCAATCAAAAAAACCATCCAAGACGATAGTTGATTTACCGAGTGGAAAATCCATTCTAAATGCAGGCGTCATCTGCCAACCGTCACTGATACCATTACTACTGAGTGCTTCACGGCGATAAGTGTTGAGATTGAAGTAGCTGAAATAAGGGATCGTTATGGTTAAGCCCACACCATAAAGAAAGCTCTTAACCGGCCCCTCACCTTCTTCCAGTGTGATGGCTAAAGATACATCGCTAATCGGTCCAAAGTCCAGGGTGTTGTTTGTGATTTTAGTGACACTTAATCGGGTTGATAGTTCGCCGTAAGTCGTATTGTCAGTATTAGTGTCGTTAAAATAGGTCAAGTCTTGGAAAGCAAACCAGTCGCCATATTGCCATGCTCCTGCTGTCTCGAAGGTGAATGTGGTTTGTCTCTCAGAGGGTGCAAGATCGTAATTGTCACCATGTAAAGCAGTGATACTGATGTCCCACCATTGAACTCTATTGTCAGCAATGACAGGTTGGCTTAAGAGGAGGGCCAATAACAGCCATTTTTTGTTCATCATTATTTACCTTTTTATCGGGAGAGGTAATTTTAATCACAATCATTATATTCTAAGATAGATGTCGGGTTAGCCTAAAAATGAGTGCGCACTACTAACAAAAGAAGTATAGGTTATTTAATGTTTGATGCTAAATATTGAGATATTGAATACATGCTTTTTACTGAATATATTAAGTTTTTTTATTTTTTATGACTAATCGACCTTGATGTAGAGGCTGCAGCTTTGGTTCGTCACGTAAATTTTACTTATTAAATATCAGGACATATTATGTCGCAGAAGTGCAGCGCAACTGATATAGTGATGACTCGTCGCTCAGAGTTAAGGAGGGTATATGGAGTTAACGGATCCCATTATTATATGGGGCAGTGTTGGACTGCTATTGATGTTGGCTGAATTGATCATTCCTGGTGGGATCGTGATTTTACTTGGTGGAGCGTGTTTAATTGTGGCCTTATCTTTAGGGATTGGTTTAGTTGAAGGGATCGCTCAAAGCCTGACGCTTTGGTTTATTGTGTCTATTATTTTTTTGTTAGGTTTTAGGCAGGTGACGCAAAAAATAGTTGGCGGCGACTCTCATGTTGGCAACACAGATGAAGAACTGGATATCTATAACCAAATTGCCTTAGTGAAAGAGGCGATAGGACCTGCTCAGCACCCTGGGCGGATTGAATTTCAGGGAACCGAATGGTCGGCACTTGGTGATGGTAGCGAGATTGCTGTCGGGGCAGAAGTTAGAATTATCTGTCGTGAAAACATTGGCCTGATTGTAGAGCCTATCAAGCATGCTAAATAAACTCATCGTATTAATGAACTATTTAGGTGCAACCAACAAATAAGGAAAGAGTTTATGTTTGTGTTTACATTATTTGTGCTATTTGTATTTTTTATCCTCTACAAGTTATTGTTAATTGTTCCGATGCGGGAGGTTAATGTCATTGAACGTCTAGGTAAGTTTCGCGCCGTGTTGCAGCCAGGCTTTCATTTTTTGATCCCATTTTTTGATCGTGTGTCTTATAGGCATGAGATCCGTGAACAGGTGCTAGATGTGCCACCTCAGAGCTGTATTTCTAAAGATAACACTCAATTGGAGGTTGATGGACTGGTTTATCTTAAGGTGATGGATGGTAAGTTAGCCAGCTATGGTATTGAAAACTACCGTCTTGCTGCGGTTAATCTTGCGCAAACCACCATGCGCTCAGAAATTGGTAAGTTGACCCTAAGCCAAACTTTCTCAGAGCGAGATAGCTTAAATGAATCTATCGTACGTGAGATAGATAAAGCCTCAGATCCATGGGGGATTAAAGTGTTGCGTTATGAAATTAAAAATATCACGCCATCGCGTAAGGTTATCCATACCTTAGAGAAACAGATGGAAGCAGAGCGAAGAAAGCGCGCTGAAATCACCTTAGCCAATGCTGAAAAAGCGGCGATGATTAACTTATCTGAAGGTGAACGACAAGAGGCCATTAATATCTCCGAAGGGCAGAAACAGAAACGGATTAATGAGGCGAAAGGACTGGCTCAAGAAATTAGCATCGTCGCCAAAGCGAAAGCCGAAGGGATGGAGTTAGTATCAACTGCGCTGGCATTAGATGGCGGTAATGAAGCGATGAACATGCAGCTTAAAGAGCAGTTTATTGGCCAAGTTGGTAAGATATTACATGAGGCTGAAGTGTCCGTTATTCCGGCTGAAATGGCCAAATTGGAAGGTTTCTTTGAAGGCATGGAGCAGGTGACTCATGCGGTGAGTTCACATTCAACAAAAGGAGCACGCTCATGATTGCAGGTATAAATACGGATTTTATAGTATTAGGTATTTGGGGGATCATCTTTGTTGTCTTCATTATTAAATTGTTTCAATCGATCCGCCTAGTACCGACTAAGTCAGCGTATATTGTCGAGCGTTTAGGTAAATATAAGGCCACTTTAGATGCAGGCTTTCATGCCTTAATTCCTTTTGTTGATAAGGTCACTTATATTCACGATCTTAAAGAGGAGACAATTGATGTACCGCCTCAAGAGTGCTTTTCCAGCGATGAGGTGAATGTCGAAGTCGATGGGGTGATTTATATTTCAGTCGTCGATCCAGTGAAGGCCAGTTACGGCGTGGTGGATTACCGCTATGCTGCCATCCAGTTAGCTCAAACGACCACGCGTTCGGTCATTGGTACTTTAGATTTAGATCGCACTTTCGAAGAGCGTGACGTGATCAGTGCCAAAGTGGTTGAAGTACTTGATCAAGCTGGTGCTATGTGGGGAATTCGTGTACACAGATATGAGATAAAGAATATCACCCCGCCTGAGACAGTTAAAAATGCCATGGAAATGCAGGTTAACGCAGAACGTGAACGTCGTGCGCTATTGGCTAAGAGTGAAGGTGATAAGCAGAGTAAGATCAATCGCTCTGAAGGGATTAAAACCGAAATGATCAACCTTTCAGAAGGTGAAATGCAAAAGTTGATCAATGAAGCAGAAGGGAAAGGTGAAGAGATTATCACCATTGCACGCGCTACCGCTGAATCGATAGAACGTATAGCAAAGGTTATTGCAGCGCCAGGCGGCAAAAACGTGGTGCGTATGCAGCTCGGTGCAGAATACCTTAAGCAGCTTGATGGTTTGAGCAATAGTGCCAGCAAGGTGGTCTTGCCGGGGAATTTAATGGACTTTGATCACTGGATGGACAGCATAGGGCTTGAAGAGACAAAATAAACCAATAATGTGTTGGCCTTCGAATGAAGGCCGATCACATTTTATGGTTTAGCTTTTGGCTGTGTTATCTTTTGGCTGATGTGATGTTAGGTGGAATGTTGAAGGTCGTACCTTGACTTTTATTTATCGCTTCCAGCGGGGTATGTGCAGATATTTCTGTGGCTCGCTGCAAGTACGTCCTTGTAAGCTCGACGACAGCATCCATGCTGTCAACGGCCACAGCCGTATCTACACCCGTTATTTCAAGCAAGTGTGCCTCTTCGATTTGGCCTTGTTAGTTAGTTTTCTGGCTTATTTATACCCCTTTATCATTTTTACAGGCTAAAAGACCATCAAACCAAATAAGCTCTTTTCTTTAGAAAAGCTAATCTGAAAGGATTTCGTATAGTCTATAAAGTTACGACTGTCCCATCTCTTCGTTAGCGAGTTTTAACATTAAGCAATTAAAGAGGGAAAAATGCCCGTTTTCTACTCAATAGCATCGTGAGCACTACGGTATATGATAACTAATTGATTCAATGTGATTGTTAATATAAAGTGACAGGCAATAAAGTTATAGGTGGAACGTGGCTGCATTGAAGAAAGAGTGTGTTTCTCCTCCTAATAAACTCTTATGTATTAATACTATTTATCTACTCAATCTACTTTTAAAATCAAACATGGAGTTATAAAAATGGGTAAAAAAGTTTTTGTTTCATATAAACATCGGGATAATAACGTCCAGCACTTACCTGGATATACTCAGACTGCACGTGGTTATGTTGACTATTTAATTACAAACCGACTTCATGATGAAGTTTATAAAGGTGAAGGTGATGAAGATATAAGTCAGTTTAAAAATGAGACTATCAAGACTAGATTAAAAGATAAAATACATGATAGCAGTGTAACTCTTGTTCTTATTTCACCAAACATGAAAGAGACCCATATTCCTGAGTCTTCTCAATGGATTCCTTGGGAAATATCATATTCATTAAAAGAAATCACAAGAAGTGATAGAATGAGTCATACGAATGGGATACTTGCTATAGTATTGCCCGATTATTACGGCTCATACAGTTACTATATAGATGAATCTTGTACTGCTTGTAATTCAAAACAATTCCAAACAAATAAAACATTCCAAATACTCAGTAGCAATATGTTCAATGCTAAAAATAAAGAGCAACATCAAGGTCAATGTAACTATTGTGGTAAAGGTTTTTATGGTGGTTCTTCATCATACATTGAAACGGTAAAATGGAAGGATTTCATAAGTCAGAAAGATTATTATTTAAATAAATGTATCTCTATTCGAGATGATAGAAACTCTTTCGATATTACCAAAGAGGTTTAATATGGATGGTAAAGATAGAGTTATAAAACATTTAGAAATAACTCAAGGAATTGTAAATCGTCTTGCTAATAACTCTTTCCTTATAAAGGGTTGGAGTATGACAATACTAGCTGCTGCAATATTATTTATTACTAGAAGTAATGGTTCTAACTCTACATTTTTAACACTATCTTTCATTATTCCAGTTATAGCTTTTTGGACGTTAGATGGTTATTTTCTTTGGCAAGAAAGGCTATTTAGAGGTGTTTACAATGATATTCGAAAGCAAGACGATACACAATTTGAAATGAATATCCTTGAACAGCTTAATAAACCTAAACACAAATGGCATAATGCGATATTTTCTACCACTCTGTTCATTTTTTACTTAATGGAAGTTTTTTTTATCGGTCTTGTCTTTTTAATATTGAAATGTAATTGAAAAATACCTAACAAATAAGGATAGGCCGCGCGCAGCCGCGTCCTTATCCCAAGCGCGCAAAATCATAGCCAGCCATTGTTAATCAATAACATATCGACATTCCCGCGAGCTTTCACGTTCTGCAACTGTCAACTCACAATCAATATCGACAGGCATCGTTAATTTCGAGGTTTTTTTCGCTAATTACTCAGGATATTTAATCTATATTTTATGGGGAATAATCTATTTACACTAAATACTTAGTGGTGTTAGATTAACATAAAAACAATAAGCAGATTAGTCTGTTATCCCGCTGATAAACAATAAGCTGCGATCTGTTTTCTAGATAGCGAATGAGAGACGTAAATGATTAAAATTAGGCACAGTAAAAAATCTGATTTACAAGGTATTAAAGCAATATTTGAACAGGAACATGCTTATGGTGGTACCTTGCAATTACCCTATCAATCTGATTCTCTGTGGGAGCAACGCTTATCTGATAGCTCTGAGAGCAATGTCAGTTTGGTGGCCGTATTAGATGATGACATTGTGGGTCAATTGACGTTAAACGTAATGGAAAGAGCGAGAAGAAAGCACGTAGCCACCTTGGGAATGGGCGTTGCTAATATTCATACAGGAAAAGGAATTGGCTCAAAACTGTTAGCTGCGGCCTTAGATATGACGGATAATTGGTTAAATTTGATAAGGGTTGAACTTGAGGTTTACACCGATAATAAAGCCGCTATACATCTTTACCAAAAATTCGGTTTTGAAGTCGAAGGAGAAGCTAAAAAATATGCTTTTAGAGAGGGTAAATATGTTGATGCATTTTTTATGGCTCGGATAAATGCTAACTAACAAAATGCTGTTGTCGATAAAGTTAGTATCCTCAACAATAAAACCTAATCTATCAAGCATCATTTAGCAGGTAAAATTGATAAAATATTGATTAAAGAGGGTAATAGTATTTGATGTTATTATTGTCTTTTATTAGGGCGTAAATTTATCATAGGTTTATTATGTATTTAACAGCCACAAGTCGTTTGTCTTTTCGTCTATTGACCGCAGAAGATGCCGAGTTATTTTTTGAACTTGATCAAGACCCTGACGTTATGCGTTATCTTACTGGAGGAAAGTTAACCTCAAGAGCCGATATTGCGGACATATTTATTCCGAGTATGGAAGCTTATCGTAATGAGAGCAAAGGTTGGGGCTTATGGGGAGTGTTTTTAAGCAATAATACTGAGTTTATTGGTTGGGTTTTAGTGCGCCCGATGGCATTTTTCTCAGATAAACCAGAATTTGATAATCTTGAATTAGGTTGGCGTTTTAAACAATCTTCTTGGGGTAAAGGTTTCGCCTCTGAAGCTACCCAGCATATCAAAGAACAGCTGAGTGAAGACTCTGCCATTAATGCATTCAGTGCAACAGCACTTGCAGATAATTTGGCTTCGATTAGTGTGATGAAAAATCTTGGTATGAGCCATATAAAAAATTATCGACATCATGCAGAAGCGGGTGATGTCGAGGCGGTTTATTACCAGGTAATCAATTTACATTAAAGGATACATTCATCTGATGTTAATCAATAATTCAAGGGTTTTTAAGTTTGGCTAGTTTGTTAATATGTTGTGGCGACACTCCACAACATCCACCAACAATCGATGCACCTGCATTTAGCCAGCATGCTGCAAACTCGGTGTATTTATCCTGGGAGATATCGTCTCTGATCCTAGAGATACCATTATTGATATTGGCTTGATGCTGATCCCCTATCGGTGGGAAATTATTTGCGTAAACGCCTAGCTGAACAGTATCAGTCATTCCTAGATCTAATAACGCCTGCTTAGCTGCGATAAGTGCACCTTCCATCCTCTCGACACAACTGCAATTAAATAATATCGCTGACACATGTTGTCCGGCAATGTGGCTCACCGCATCATAAACTAATTCACCTGAACGTAGCATCGACTCGGAACTTATTTCATCTTTAACGGTAAATGCAATCCAGGTGGGTTTGTCTGTAATACGTGTGCGGTCTTTGATCATGACTGCTTCTGAGATAGAAGATATCGTTTCGGCTAACCAAATGTCGACATCATCTTGTTGATTTTTAATCTGTATTTCAAGTAATGGCTTGGCGTGTTCTACTGAAAAGAGATCCGGTCTGTAAGAGCCTAACACTGGTGGAAGGCAGCCCGCGACTAATACACCTGAATTATCATTCGCACACTCTCGTGCTAATCTGGCGGCGAGTTTAATCAGCTCTGTTCCTTGTTCGTTGAAACCTTGCTGCCCAAGATGAAATGGCACTAACGCGTAGGTGTTGGTGGTAATAATTTCAGCGCCAGCCTTTATAAAGTTACGATGTACTTGAGAGATATAATGGGGGGCTTCAATTAATGCTTGAGCTGACCATTGTGGTTGCTGAAAAGGTGCGCCAATGCGTTGAAGCTCACGACCCATTCCACCATCAAGAATGACCGGTAATGTAAACTGTATTGTCATACTGGTGTTTTAATCAGTTATTCATTAAATAAACAGAATAACGGCGTACTTGACGTAAAGCAAGCGTGACATTGAGAATGTATAGACGCGTTTTACAATCAATGATCTTGTGCTGTTAAGATCATTGTAAGTATTGAAAACCCAGTAGTGGTTGCTAAGGAGACTATCTAATCAGTTAATGACAGATCGAATCCACGCAAGGTGAGTGTATTGGCTTGCAACCAGTTTTTTGATGAATAATGACAGCGGCCATCGGTAACATGAAGTGTATAAGCTTGGCGTGAATAAGCTGAGCGATTCGGTGCGCTGTAATGGGGCAATGAGCCATGAAAAACAACTAAGCTGCCCGCTTTGACTTCAACGGGTTGTCCTTTATCAAGACTAGGCCAAGGCATGTTATGGAGGGATTCCATCTTTGTTGTTGTCCCCTCAAGGTTAAATCTTTCTCTTAAAGGACCTAAATGACCAGCAGGTTCAACCCATAAACAGCCGTTATTTAAAGTGGCATCTTCAATAGCCAGCCAAAAAGTCATGACACTTTGCGGTTGTGTAAAGAAAAAACTCGCATCCTGATGCCAGTTAACTTCGCCACCAATGTGAGGCTGTTTAAAGATGTACATGGATTGGCGAACTTGGGCTTGCTGTATACCGAGTTTTGCGGCAATGTTACCGAATATACTTTGGTGACTAAAAGCCTCAAATACCGGATCAATCGCATGTAAAGCATGGCCAATTTTATTGATGCATAATGAGCGTTGCTGTACCAGCTGACCGTTTTCATCGAAAGCTTCTTCTTCAAAAAAACATCGAATCTCTTCTGCAGATTGCAAAAAATAATCATCGCCACTGCGATCATTGTCTTTAGTGGTAAAAACAGGTGATTGGCTATCATCGACCCATTTTTCAACGATAGTTGATGCTTGTTGTTTTAGCTTACTTAGCATGTCAGTATCGATAAGGCGGTCTAATACTAGAAAACCTTGTTGTTTATAGTGCTGTATTTGTTCATTGCTTAACATAAGCATCCTTCTTCGGCGTCAGAGTGAGTTTAATTTAATGAGTGATTGTCATCAGAATTACCATCAAAGGGATAGTAGGTCGTTAAATTGAATCATATACTCCAAATACATAAATTAGGATAAGCATTGTAGGTGATATTTATTTTGTAACTAAACCTAGGTTTATTACATTGGGAAACAGTTCGATTATAGTGAGCAGCATAGAATATTAATGGTAGATAAACATGACAAACAGCCTATCGCTTCAGTATATGACCAATGCCTATTTAACCGATTTAGAATTATCAGCCTCAACGGATATTGAGTTTGTACGTGAATTGCAAAGTAAACATGTTTCTCGGTATATATTTAACAGCTTAGCTGTTGTATTAGGACAGGATATTTCATTAGAAGTAGAGGCTATTTTCAAAAAAATAGTAGAAAATAAACGTGGTGGCTATTGCTTTGAACATAATAAATTAGTGCTGAATGTATTATCAGAACTTGGTTTTGACGTCAGGTTGCTCATGGCTAAGGTCATTAACAATCGTGATGTCGATGTTGCTCGAACCCATAGAGTCACCTTACTCAACTTAGCAGGAGATGATTACATTGTCGATACCGGATTTGGCCATTTTGGTGCGCGTTTCCCGGTGAAGTTAGCACTGGGTGTAGAGCAAGACCAAGGAGATGCAGTTTATCGCATCGTCCAGAACGCACAAAATGATTATTTTTATCAGATATTTAAAGATGATGCCTTTTTTACCCTATATACATTTAATCTAAATTACTACAGTGAGGCGGAATGCTTACCTGCACACTTTTATTCACATAAGAGCCCTGATGCAATTTTTGTTAATAACATGGTCGTTTGTCGGAAGTTTTATAATGATATTTTTTCTTTACGAAACAGTGATTTTTTTCGTATTAGTAATGATGAAACGATCACTACTGTTATAACGAACCCCAAGCATTTACATCAGATCTTGACTGAGATTTTTGAATTGGATTTAGATCCTGCTATTGCAGGTTTTTTATTCTCAAAGTTCATTGCAAATGATTTAGCTTAAGTGGTAAATAGTATGAAATTGTTATTTTCAGATAAAGTATTATTACTACTCTGGGTTTGTCTCATGTCCTCCTCTTTTGTCGTTTCTGCTGATTTAATACCTTACGCTAATTCGATTGCAAGTACGGGGTTGAGATTCATCTTAGCCAGTATTTTGATGATCCCGCTTGTTGTCACTCATTACCGACCTATGACTAGCAAGAAGGTTTATTTTCACTATAGTCTGATCAGCCTATTTTTAGTGCTGTTTTTTGTTGGTTTATTTGAAGCATTGAAGTCGACTACCGCTATGCGAATGTCAGTCATTTATACATTAATTCCACTGATGAGTATGGTGTTTACGTTGGTATTGCTGAAAACTAAAACATCAATAACCAAATTGTTGGGGTTTATCTTAGGAACCTGTGGTGCGACTTTAGTCTTGCTGGCTTCTAATAAGGACCTTAATAAGGAAAGTGTTGAGTTTTTTAGTTGGTATATAGGTGATAGTGTATTTATCATAGCCTGTTTTAGTTTGTCGATCCATGTGATTTTGGTTAAAAAATGGGGAACTGGGGTTCCACCAATACAGGGCTCTTTTTATATCATGGTTTTAGGCAGTTTGATGTTATTACCCTTGATGGTATTATTTGGAGAGCTTAATGACGTTGCTTGGCAAGCCTCTACATTTTGGAGCATACTGCTTTATTTGACCGTATTTACGACGATGGCGACTTTCTTTTTACAACAACATTTAGTGCAGAAGGTCGGGCCAAATCAGTTATTGGCTTTTACCTATTTAATCCCTATTTTAGTGGTTATCCCTGAAGGGGGGGCTTCAATACCCAATTTAAAAGGTAGCGTGTTTGGTATATCAATAACGCTGCTGGCATTATACCTTATATCTAAAGAGCAGAAATATACTAGGTGAATACACAGAATGAGTTACAAGATTTTCTCGCCTATTTTACTGGCAAGAATACTAGCAGTATCGAAGTAGACGATTTTGTTAAATTTGGCCTAAAAGGCGAATTGAAACATTATAAAATCGGTCAGTTTATGATCCGCCAAGGTCAGCTAGCCCCCAAAATTTATTTTCTATTAAAAGGTTATGTGCGATATTTGAGTCTTTCTGAGGACGGTAAAGAATTTACTCAATCGTTCGCTCACTCACCGGGTATCGCAGGGTCCACTCGAGCAATGAGTCGGAAAACCAACGCCTTGTTTAGTATTGAGGTTTTGGATGATGTGCTATGTTTGGAGTTCGATTGGCTATCATTTTTTAATATTATGCAAGATAAACCAGGTTTTTTAATGGCTTATAATTCTCTATTAGAGAACTTGTTTATTAAAAAAGAAGAAAGGGAATATGCCTTTGCTCGGCAAACGGCTGAACAAAGATATTTACATTTTTTACAAGAAAATAGCCAGTTGCGTGATAAATTACCACTTAACATGATCGCGTCACATATTGGAATTACACCGATAGCGCTTAGTCGTATTCGCAAAAAGTTAACATAAATATTGCTATTAGATTTAGGTGCTCGCCATTGAGACTTGTGCTTATGGGTGGTGAGTAACCATTTATTCTGGCACTGATATCGAATCGGCTCATTGCTCACTCGCTTTAGACGGTATATGTTAACGCGATAACCATGAGTGACTGTATTTTAGGTGATAGCCTTTTAGGAGAGTGATGAAGTATTTAAAAGTGATTGCAATCATTATTGCTTGTTGTGTCAAGATTGTTCATGCCGAGAATATTTATGATGAGTCTAGAGATAGAAGCATACCTGTAGAGATGACTTTTCCTGTGGAGTTGGAAAAGTGTTCTGTTAATGTAAAATGCCCAGTTGCTTTTTTAAGTGCTGGGTACGGTGTATCGCATATAAAGTATACTTTTTTATCCAAGCAACTTAATCAGCTTGGCTACCTTGTGGTTGCAATTGGTCATGAGTTGCCAAGTGATCCTCCTCTATCCGTGTCTGGCAATTTATATGACACTCGGAGTGAGAATTGGAGCCGTGGTGCGGAAACGTTAGATTTCTTAAAAGATTCATTGAGTCAGCGTTTCGACCAATTCGATTTTGAAAAGCTTATGCTCGTTGGCCATTCTAACGGTGGGGATATTTCAGCGTGGCTGGGCAATGAAGGTAAGGCTTACATCCAGCAGATTATTACATTAGATCACCGGCGTGTTCCATTGCCTAGAGATGGGAAAATCAAAATCTTGTCTATTAGGGCTAGTGATTTCCCTGCGGATAAAGGTGTATTACCCACAGCAAGTGAGCAAAAAGCAAAGGGGATTTGTATCGTAACAATCCCGAAGGCTAGGCATAATGACATCACTGATTTTGGTCCTTTATGGTTAACTGACAATGTTACATTAATAATGAGTCATTACGTAAAGGGACACGCTTGCTCTGAGTTAATCAAAGCCTAGCAAGAGCTTTTAAAAAAAGACAATGTTTGCGTATGTCTAGATCTGTGGGGTAAGGTTATCTAAGGTTCGTACTACAGCAATGATGTTAATTATTGAGGTTACCGCCATAGAAGCAATAGCTTTGGAGTCGGTTCCAAATTGGTTTGTTTGATATTTTTATGTTGTTAGTTAGCTTTTTTGTACTTCTACCTAGGAATTACCTCTTGGAAGGCCTGATAGCTAGCTTTCAAGCTTTTTCTTGTTATTTTTTTAGAGGTTAAATATGGTAGACTTCGATGGTCGTCAGACTCTTATGCTTGCAATAATCGTTCTGTTTGCAGGGAAATACCTCAATAAACGTGTTGGTTTCTTTCAAGAATATAATATTCCTGAGCCTGTTACTGGTGGGGTGCTAGCCTCACTCATCTTCGGTGCCTTATATTATCTTGTCGATTTAACGATTAATTTCTCACTTGATCAGCGTGATGCCTTGTTAATGGTATTTTTTACCTGTATCGGTTTGTCATCTAAGTTATCGACCTTATTGGAGGGGGGGAAATTACTACTTATCCTATTGGCGTTGGCGGTGACTTATTTGTTTATTCAAAATCTTACTGGGATCGGAGTCGCTGGGTTGGGTGGTGGCAATCTTAATGCCGGAGTGCTGGGAGGGTCAGTGTCATTAAGTGGTGGACACGGTACCGCCATTGCTTGGGCACCTGTTTTTATCGAGGACTATGGTATTCCTAATGCGATGGAATTAGGGATTGCTTGCGCAACTTTTGGTTTGGTACTTGGTGGTGTGGTTGGTGGTCCCATTGCCAAGTTTTTAATTAAACGTTATAAACTAAAAGCTGATAGTAGTGAAGCTATCACCGTCGGTGTTCAAGATGAGATCGGTGAAAAAATAAATGTCGATTCTATGTTGATGTCTTTGTTGATTATTAGTATGGCGGTGGGATTAGGGATTCATTTACAGCTTCTACTTGAAGAGTTTGGAGTTAAAATACCTGTATTTGTGACCTGTCTATTTGGTGGTATCGTGTTGACCAACACCTTGCCATATGGTTTTAAAAAAATATCTTGGCCATATGGTACCCCAACTTTGGCGTTAGTGTCGGATTTAAGTTTAGGGTTATTTTTAGCAATGTCGCTAATGAGCCTACAGTTGTGGACTCTCGTTGATTTGGCCGGTGGCATTTTGGTTCTTTTATTAGCACAAGTATTGATGATCACAATATTTGTCATCTTTGTGGTTTTCCGGCTGCTGGGTAAGAATTATGAAGCCGCAGTAATGGCGTCAGGCTACGCTGGTTTAGCCTTGGGAGCGACCCCAACAGCCATTGCGAATATGACTGCGGTAACCAAAAAGTACGGTGCAGCGCCCAAAGCATTTATTGTTGTGCCTTTAGTGGGTGCGTTTTTTATCGATATTTCTAATGCCATTATTATTCCAACGATGTTAAATTGGATTAATTAAATGTGGGGCTGGTAGCATTGGTTTATTGGTTTGATCTCACTCATCAGATTCTCGGTCACTGCTCGAGATGCTCAATTCAGCATCTCGACGTTACTTGAGTATATTATTACCACCTTGATTAACATTAGTAGGACAAAATATGAGTATTGAAAGAATAGAAACAGCGACTCGCATGAGTCGTATTGTTAAGCACAATGGCACCATCTACTTGTGTGGCCAAGTGTGTAAAGATGCCGAACAAGGCATTACCGAACAAACCTCGACCATGCTTGAAAAGGTCGACTCTTTATTGGCGCAAGCGGGAAGTGATAGAGAACACATCTTGTCGGCGACCATTTATGTCAAAGACATGTCTTACTTTGCTGAAATGAATGCGGTTTGGGATGCTTGGGTACCTGAAGGTTATGCACCTGCTCGTGCATGTGTTGCGGCCAAGATGGCAAGAGAAGCACTGTTAGTTGAGATCACTGTTGTTGCTGCCGAGAAAGTGACGTAAATTTTCATGGTGAATTTATTGATATTACCCTGAACTTTCTGATAGCTAAATTAGCAAGTTAATCTTAAAGCTTTAGGGAAGGTGCTTGCGATTTTTTAAATGATTTTTTGGAGTAAAATTTGTGTTTTTGATCAGTTGGTTTATTACAAAATATATAGGTGATTGGTGGACTGTAAAAAATATTATTATGAGTGATAAGTCTACAAGTAGAATACTAAAGAAACACTATGGTAGCCTGATGGTGAAACATACTTGTAATGTTATGGCTGGGGCGAAATTTAAATCCAAACCTACATTGCCTCATGGGCTATCGGGAATTTTTATATCAAGTGGATCAGTCATAGGAAGCAATGCCGTTATTTTTCATCAAGTCACCATTGGTTCGGTAACGACAATTGACTCTAAGAAGCATGGTTCCCCGATTATTGGTGACAATTGTTATATAGGTGCAGGAGCAAAAATAATTGGTAATATTCGTCTCGGACATAATGTTAGAATTGGAGCTAATGCGGTTGTTTATCATGATGTACCTGATAATTCTATTGTCACTAACGGTGAGCAAAGAGTGTTAACCAGAGAGTCTACATTGGACAATAATTATTATTTTCCTCGACGTGGTGTTTGGTTTTTTGCCGATAAAGGCGAGTATTTAATGTGTCCGAATAACGGCGAAAAACCCAAGGTGAATAACTTAACCTATTAATGTATAAACTGTTATTTTAACCTCTTTGCTTACTTGAGCTAACGGGTTAAATTTATACCTAGAAGATGACCAACAGCAACCTTGTGCTATACTGCCTCTTCGATTTTTTGGAGGCAATAATGGACGTATCTTCTTTACTTGACGGCCTGAATGATAAACAACGCGAAGCCGTAGGTGCACCGCAATCAAGTATGTTGGTGTTGGCGGGAGCGGGTAGTGGCAAGACTCGGGTATTAACCCATAGAATTGCTTGGTTGATGCAGGTTGAACAGCAAAGTCCATACTCTATTCTTGCGGTTACCTTTACCAATAAAGCCGCTGCTGAAATGCGAGAACGCGTTGAAAAAGTCAGTGAAAGCAATATGGGACGTATGTGGATTGGCACCTTTCACGGTTTAGCCCATCGCCTGCTGCGTACTCATTATCAAGACGCTAATTTGCCTCAGACATTTCAGATCATTGATTCAGATGATCAGTTAAGATTGATTAAACGTATCCTTAAAAGTTTACACTTAGACGAAAAGCAATATCCCCCTCGTCAGGCTCAAGGTTATATTAATGGTAAGAAAGATCTGGGGCTACGACCTAAGCATATTGATGCTGGAGGTTTTCCTATTGAGCAGACTTTGCTGCAAATTTATCAAATCTATCAAGAGTCTTGTGATCGTGCAGGTTTAGTCGATTTTGCCGAAATTTTACTGCGTGCCCACGAGCTCTGGCTTAATAAGCCTCATGTGCTGAAACATTATCAAGACAGATTTAACAATATTTTAGTGGACGAGTTTCAGGATACTAACGCCATTCAATATGCTTGGATCCGAGTATTAGCCGGAGACACGGCTAAGGTGATGATTGTCGGTGATGACGATCAGTCTATCTATGGCTGGCGTGGTGCCCAAGTAGAGAATTTGCACAAATTCCTCAAAGATTTTCCGCAAGCTAGTACCATTCGTCTTGAGCAAAATTATCGTTCTACAGGGCATATTCTTAACGCCTCGAATGCGCTTATCGCTCATAATCCTGAACGATTAGGCAAGAAGCTGTGGACCGAAGATAAAGATGGTGAGCCTATCTCTATTTACTGCGCTTTTAACGAAATGGATGAGGCGAGATTTATCGTTGGCCGTATTGGTGATTGGCATGATATGGGAGGGGATTTGAGTAAGTGTGCGATTTTGTACCGCTCGAATGCTCAATCTCGTGTGTTAGAGGAAGCCTTGTTGCATAAGGGACTTTCCTATCGAATTTATGGTGGACTACGTTTCTTTGAACGGCAAGAGATTAAAGACGCAATGAGCTATTTGCGTCTTATTAATAACAAAGACGATGATGCGGCGTTTGAGCGTGTGGTTAATACGCCAGCTCGCGGGATCGGCGGTCGTACTTTAGACATATTGCGCTCAACCGCTCGTCAGCAAAAGCTGACGTTGTGGCAAACCTGTTTACGTGCCATGGAAGAAAAACTACTCAATGGGCGCGCCGCAAATGCAGTCAATAGCTTTATGGATTTGATTGTTGAAATGCAACAAGATACCGAAGACATGACTTTGCATCGCACCACAGATCATGTGATTAAGGTGTCAGGTCTTAAAGCGATGTATGAATCTGAAAAAGGGGAGAAGGCTCAATCACGTGTTGAGAACCTCGATGAACTGGTGACGGCGGCCCGCACCTTTATCATGCCAGAAGAAAGCGATGATATGGGAGAGCTGAATGCTTTTTTATCCCATGCAGCACTAGAGTCGGGTGAAGGTCAGGCCGATGCGTTTACTGATGCGGTGCAGTTAATGACCCTACATTCAGCTAAGGGACTTGAGTTTCCTGTGGTCTTTATGTCGGGTGTCGAAGAGGGAATATTTCCAAGTCAGATGGCGATGGATGAGGGCGATAGGCTCGATGAGGAGAGACGTTTGTGTTATGTAGGGATGACACGCGCAATGGAAAAACTTTACATCTCTTATGCCGAAACTCGGCGTATTTATGGGCGTGAAAACTTTGCTAAGCCGTCCCGCTTTATCAAGGAGATCCCGCCAGAGCATGTGGAAGAGATCCGCTTGAAGACCAATGTCAATGCACCTGCCCGAGCTCAGCCTTCATTTACTCGTTCGGCTGTGGTTAATGACACTGGTTTTAAACTAGGCCAGGGTGTTATGCATCCTAAGTTTGGTGAAGGTAAGGTTACTAGTACTGAAGGAAGTGGTTCTCAAGCAAGGGTACAAGTTCATTTTCTAGATGTGGGCAGTAAGTGGTTAGTACTTGCTTATGCGAGATTAGAAACCTGCTAGAACGCGGCTACAGCTTGATGTAATGAATAGCAATTATCACAACCATCGAGCTATTTTAGAAGAGTTAAAGGTACGTTTTCAATGATGAGTGTTTTAAAGGGAAAGTTAGATGCTTATATGCGCCTATCCCGTATGGATCGTCCAATAGGGACATATTTACTGTTATGGCCATGCATGATGGCACTATTATTCGCCGCCGGTGGTATGCCCGATGTTAAGGTGTTAGTGATTTTTATTATTGGCGTGGGCGTGATGCGAGCCTGTGGTGATATCATTAATGATTATGCTGATAGGGATTTGGATGCTCATGTTGAACGTACTAAATCTAGGCCATTAGCCAGTGGTGAGGTGAGTGCTAAAGAGGCATTAATTTTGTTTGCTGTATTGGCGTTAATTGCATTTTGTTTAGTATTACAACTTAATGAACTTGTTATTAAACTTGCTTTTGTAGGGATAGTTTTGACCATTATTTATCCTTTTACTAAGCGTTTCACCAATATGCCGCAGATGTTTCTCGGAGTCGCTTGGAGTTGGTCAATCCCTATGGCTTATGCGGCACAAACGGGTGAGGTGCCAAATGCAGCTTGGTGGTTGTTTGCCGCCAATTGGAGTTGGACGGTAGCGTATGACACCATGTATGCCATGGTCGATAGAGATGACGATCTAAAAGTGGGCATAAAATCTACTGCCATTTTATTTGGCCAATATGATCGTCAGATCATTGGGCTCTTTCAGTTGGGGGCATTAGCGTGTTTTATTATTGCAGGTTTAGTTGCTGAACGGGGTTGGGTTTATGCGTTAGGTATTCTTGCATTTGTTGTTTTAGGCCTCTACCAACAGAAGCTTATTTATGGCAGATCGCGCAGTCTTTGTTTTAAGGCTTTTCTTAATAATAATTGGGCGGGATTAAGTTTGTTTACTGCTTTAGGGCTCGATTACCTTATCTAAAACGATTATCAAATTGGAGCATGGCATTGTCAGCTCCCCTTTGTGTCTATTACTAGGGGCTGTTTAATCTTGTATCAACCTGATAGCTCGTTAGTTAAAAGCTATTCTTGTTGCTTATTCCCATCGTTAAGATCAATCTTTTTGCAGTATCGAATTATATTTTGTAGATTTTTTGTCACCATTAGCCAAGCTAGGAATAGTATAAATCCGATGAGAATAGAAACTTTAATGGCATTATAAAGTAAGGCAATCATGGCGTGATTTTGTAGATTATTGTGTATATTTTTTAGATCAGCCTGTACATGTAAAACTCCAACAGGTACCCTATCTTTTCCCGCATTATAGGTGAGTATAAATGACTTTTCTATCGTATCTGTAGGTAACTTTTCCCCTGCCGCCCACCTTTGACCGCCATCATCATTAATTGAAATATAACTAATATCCGGTAGTTGGATAAGGGCATTGAGTTGAAGGTTTATCAGGCGTTCATCAATAACCCAAAGGCTGGCCGCTAGCACGTCTAGATTAACTTTTTCTATGTTTTTTAATTGCCAATCGATTCTGTTGACATCGCTTTTATAGTCACTCATAAGTTGCAATCCAGCAGCTAATAATGTGATTAATAAGCTAAAAACAATAATTGATAGCGTTAGCTTCAACCCCATAGGGCTATGAATAAATTGTCTTGTAAGTGACTTCATAAAACCTTTTTTATGTGACTAAATAGAGCTTTTAGCTCAAAAATTTATGTTTATTAAAAGTATGCTTATTTTCATTGTTATAAGCATAGACGGATAATCCAGTTTTTGTCTCTGTTAATCGATTATAAATACATAAAGTGGTCATTTTATTTGGTATTAGACTGAATACTTTAAAGTCATTAAGAGAGAGTTGACAACAGTCACCATTTTGGAGGTTTATCATCAGAGTTAAGTACATGTTTAATGTTGTTTTTAATGTATCATTATGATTTAAAAGTAATTTATATATTGGTCTGCTACACATCACATGTTGCATAAGGTCTCATCTGAGGCTGTCATGTTTCAAGATGCTTTCTCGGCGATAGAAATGGGCATGTTATTTGAACATACGGTAGTGTTCACTAATTTGTGCTATATGTTCATGTAGTATGTTTTTATTTTTTTAGATAAGCCATTGTTAAATAAGTAATTTATTTTTTAGGTGTTAGGTTAGACAATCATGGTTTTAATCATGGAGAATAAATATGAAAATAGAACTGGATATTGATGTGGATGAACTGATTCAAATATCAACAGGATATTGTGAACAATTGGAAAAAGGTGATATGACATTTTATCCAGTTAAAGACCCTGATATGATTATGAAATTGATACAAACAGGGTTAATGGAAACCGGATTAATTGAAAATGATGATGGCTACTGGACTATTGGTAGAAGAGATGGTGAACATGTCCTCATGGAATTCAAGCCGTTTAGTTAGCATAACAATATGTTAATCAATCTTGTTCATTGAATCGCACTTAACACCTGAATCATGGTCGTTAGCTAAGTATTCATGCCTTGTGCTACTCGAGAAAATTATGAGAATTAGTGAATTAATGAGTAAAAATGTTGTTACAGTGGAAATGGATGATTCTCTTAGTAAAATTAAAAGTTTATTTGAAAAAACGGGATTTCATCATTTATTGGTACTAGAAGATAAACGGCTATTCGGTATTATTTCAGATCGGGATCTACTCAAATCACTCAGCCCCGCTGTGGATAGCATCGCTGCTACAACTAAAGATATAGCTTGTCTTAAAAAAAAGGCTCATCAAATAATGACGAGAAAACCCATAGCAATTAATGAAAATGCTACCGTGCTTAGTGCTATTGAAGTATTTAATAACAATAATATATCGTGCATTCCGATAACCAACAATGATGATGTACCTGTTGGCATACTTTCTTGGCGGGATATAATACGAGCGCTTGGGGGGAAAAAATGAATATTTAGGTATTTTATTGATACTATATTTGTCTGTTAACTAAAAATAAACAACTGTTTTTAGTATGTTATATTCCTTGATTTGTTTTAGTATTCATTCCTACGCAAGTTAGCAAAGATGGTTGTGGTCACTTTTTATGAAATACATCATTGGTGAAGAGTATCTAGACTGAATTTTGATGATTTGCGTTAAATAAGTTCCACTTGAAATATAAATAAAACAAAATAAATAATATAATAATAAGGATAAACTTTAATGAAAACACTCGTACTTATTGCCACCCTGCTAACATCAATGTCAACGACACAGGCTGTAGCTGATAGTGGTGATGTATGGTATCCAAAGTGCTACTTTAATCCAGTCACTTGTTTCTGATTGTCACTATTTAATCGCTCATTTTTTTTAATGGAAAATAACTGATTAATACTGAAATCTAGCATATCAGTGATTTCTAAATAAGGTTTGAGACTATTAATCATTCTTAGTGATGAAGAGTAGATCCCTTGTCGCTTATTACTGAGATCTAACAATATTAGAGAGAGGCTATTACTAGCCTCTTTTATTATTGATTGTGGTTGATGCTTCTGTCGTTATTACAGTGGTTTGACAGTACGCGATTGGTTAGCCATATCATTAACTTGATACCCTAAAGCTATAATATTCTCAGATCTAGTTGAAAGGTTTGTTCGAGAATGTATAAAAAATAGCTTCAACGTAAGATTAAAGCTATATTCGTCATGTATCTAATCCACTGGCTTATACAATCGCTATCATTAGAATGTGTAACCTAGATCTAAGCTAAATGAGCGACCAGGTGCAGGTACACGACCGGCTGGAGAAACATCTAATCCTCTAAAGTAGTATTCGTTATCAAATAGATTGTTAACCGATAAACCGACTTTCAATCCGTGACTATTTTGCTTGAACAGCTCAGTACTCACGTTGAAGTTGACCACAGTGTAAGCGGGGATTTCTCCGGCAGTGCCCGAGGCATTTTCTTCAACCGTGTTGGCCAAATCGGCAAAGGATCCGCTGTAATAATAGGCGAGTAATCCTAGGTCAATATTTTGAATGCTATACAGGGCACTGGCTGAAAGTTGATGTTTGGAGACATAAGGCAATTGATTTCCGGCAAATTCCCCATCAAGCTGCTCGGTATCAAGATAGTTATATGCGGCGGTTAAGGTGAGATCAGGCAAAGATAGGGGAGAATAAGTGCCCTCTAGCTCGATACCCTGATTACGGGTTTTACCTATGTTAATGAACATATTTATATTTTTGTCGTATTCTGATTTATCGGTGAAATCGATGCGATATAAGGCCAGATTTAGGCTACTTCGCTCTGTTGGGGTGAAACGAACTCCTGTTTCATAATTCCAAGATAATTCTGATTCAGGTGTTTGACCTTGGCGCCTTAAGTCTGCAATTTGCGGCGTTCTAAGTGAACGTTGGGCATTGGCATAGGCGAACCAGCTATCGCTAAACTCATAGCCTAAGCTGAGACCAGGAAGCCACTCTTGGACATGGTTATCTTGGCTATAATTGTCACCTCTATTGGTAAAGGTCATGCGCACATCTTCATACCTTAGCCCGGGTGTGACAGATAACCTGTCGTCGAAGAAACCGACTTTATTACTAATGTAATAGGCCATGGCATTGGTGTCCATGTGCCAATCTCGTAGGCGAGTTGTTTCGAGTGTTGATTTGTTCATGTGATTGAGTTGGTAGCTGATATCTTCGTTAACGTAACGCACCCCAGCGATAATGTGTTGGCTAATGTCACCATCGATAAGCAAACTGGTTTTAGGCTCGATACCGAACACTGTGAATTCACGTGGTGAATTTCGTAGGTGGGTAGCCTCTTGGGTGGTATCGGCCCAATGTGTGCCTAAGTTACCATCAGTATCTGAGTTTTCATCGTAGTAATCCCATTGGAAAGTACGCGAGCTCTGGTGACCAAATGTGGTGATGTCAAATTCACCGTAATCGATAATGTCTGAATCATCGAGTACATGGGTATATTTCAGTGAGGCGCGTTTCGTATCACCGTTATACTGATCATTAGGGCGAAGAGATTGGGTCCGATCAGCCTCATAAGCTGGCGTATTTAATGCGCCAGGCAGTTCAGAGAAGGCGTCATAATATTGTAATGTGGTGTCTAGGCTATTTTGTTCGTCGATATTCCACACGGTTTTCAGCATCAGGTTTTTAACGTCAGTGGCTGAATGTTCTCTGAACGAGTCACCTTTAGTGAAATTACCGTCTATACGCATGGAAAAGTCATCATTGACGGCACCACCAGTACTGATATTGGTATCAAATAAGTTTTGGTTGCTGCCAAAGAAAGTGATGCGTTCGTTGATGCTGGTTTCCCAATCGGTGGAGATAGGCTTTGAAATAAGATTGATTACACCACCAACGTTATTAGGGCCGTATTGAATGGATGCGCCACCGCGGGCAACATCAATTCTGTCTATCATAAACAGGGTCGCCGGAAACAATGATTGCCCCGTGTGTCCGTATGGCGCGAGTGTCATCGGGATCCCATCGAGCAATATTTGGGCATAGCCACTTCGACTGCTATCTAAACCTCGAACCGAGATATTCGGTAACACGCCGGTGCCGGTTTCATCTTTAATCTTGATGCCGGGGACTTGTTGCAGTGCGGTATCGATAGAGCGTGCTGCTGTGCGCTCTATTTGATCTGAAGTGATGATGGAGCGGTTACCAGTGTAGGTTTTTAGATCGGCAATTTCAGAATTACCCAATAGGCTACCAGTAACAACAATTGTTTCCGTTTTTTGCTCTTTTTCTGCCTCTTTGGCAATAACGGTAGCACTGATGAGACTGCTCGATATGGCCACGGCTAACGTGGTAAAGGTGAAGATATTTTTTTCGTTTAACATACATTGTCCCTAGGTTTTATTTGGTCTTTTTTATTGTTTCAAGTTGGTTTTTTAAGCTTTTAAAAATCATCCCGCGATCTTCACCTATCAAAAATGCTTGAGTGCCTTTTTGACGCCAGCTGACTTGCTGTTCAGGTGTTCGCGGAATGGCGCAAAATGGGATGTTTTTTGCTTGGCAAAGTTGCGCCATTTTATGGATTTGTGCTTGGACATTTTGATGAGTCACTTGTGTGCCATAGCCGAGCGACAAACTTAAATCTAGCGCCCCTTCTATAATCATATCAATATGTTCTAATTCAACTATTTCAGGCAGTGATGCCATGCCATTAGCACATTCAATCATTAGGCAAACTAAGGTTTCGCTGTTAGCTAAGTCGACATAATCTTGCAAAGGAATCGTCCCGAAGCCTGTATTACGGCCACCGGTTATTCCACGACGACCTAATGGTGGATATTTGGCTGCTGAAATGACTTGTTTGGCCATTGCTACACTTGATACTCGAGATACCACGATACCCGCTGCGCCAGCATCTAATATTTTTCCAATGGTTGCTGAGTTAGCATCGGCGACTCTGACCAAAAGTGGTAGGCCTGAGCAGTCAGCAGCACGAATGCAATGGGCTAAATCTTCATCAGAGATCAGGACATGTTCAGTATCCAGAACGGCGAAATCAAATCCGGCATAAGCAAACATTTCACAGATGACGGGAGAGGGGATTGAGTTCAATATCCCAAATACAGCGTCTTGCTTGATGAGTTTTAATTTGAGTGAATTTTCAGTCAGCATCATGATCATTACATCTTAGTATCAATGAAGTGATAATTATTCTCATTTGTGTTTATTGGTCAAGCTTTTTGTTATATACAAATTTACCTCTCATTTTTCTATCATCATATTATTGTTGGCTAGCTAATAAATAACTATTAATTTCAGTTGATTATCATTTCGTTATCTATTTTTATACATTAAGTTCCTAAATGTAAACCTTGTTTAAATGATAATCGTTATCGTTTAAATTGTTGTCCGTTCAATGATGGATCTAATTCTTTAGTGCTATTGATTAAGAGGATTTAGATTTAATGAATATGAGTGACTACTTGGTATAAATAAGGGGGCTTAAGTTATGAAACCTAAATTGGTTTTAATTACACATGTTGAAAACCGCGCCGTGGTGGAAGGTTTTATACCGGCAGCTAAAAAACTGGGCTACGAAGTGTGGCTGTTAACTGATCATGGTTTAGCACATAAGCAATATTTTTCTGGCCGGGAGATGTGTCCGGATCATATTATCGAATGTGATGTATTTAATCCTTTAGCTGTGATCGAACGCTTACATACTTTAGATGTATTTCCTTATGTGGTTTTTTCTAATAGTGATCATCTGCAAGCATCGACGGCCATGGTTGCCGAGTATTTTTCCTGTCCGGGCAAGGATTGGGAACTGTGCTATCAAGCAAAAAATAAAGCTGCTATGCGGACCAAATTGCTTGAACTTAACCTTCCCAGTGTATGGTCTTTTAGTTGGTGTATCGGTGAGAGTTTACCTGAAAATATTCCTTTCCCTTTGGTTGTTAAACCTCGTGAAGGGGTGGCGAGTATGGATGTTGTCTTGTGTCGTAATTTGGCTGAACTGTCTGCTTACGCAGCTAAATTTGGTGTTTCAGATAGTGTTATTTTACTCGAATCCTACCTTGAAGGCCCTTTATTTACCGTAGAAACATTAGGCGACGGACAACACTTGTGTGCTATCGGTGGTTTTGATGTCTCTTTGTCTGAACTGCCATATTTTATTGAAACTCAAGCGAGTTGGAATGGCCCTATTTGTACTCAATACCTTGAGCAGTCCTTGGCTCAGATAGACGATTTTGGCATTAATTTTGGTGTATGCCATAGCGAGTTTATATTAACCAAAAATGGGCCCGTACTCGTGGAGATTAATTATCGGAGTATAGGGGATGGTCGAGAGTTTTTACTCAATGAGCTACTTAGTTTCGATTGGTTCGAGATGATTTTATTACTACATAGTGGTGAATCTCTACCTTCATTAGATACACAAACTCCTCATGCAATTATTCGCTATTTTCCAGCTAAGCAAGAGGGAGATATCATCAGTTGTTCAGGTTCATTTTCTCTCGAATTATTGAGTCATCAAGTGAGATACCTTTCAATTAAATCGATAGGTGATCGTATAAAAATTAGCCATTCAAATAAAGATTATCTCGGTGAATTAATACTGTGGGGAGAAGATTTAGCGAGCTTAGAGGCTGCTGCTGATACCATTTCACAAGACTTACAGTGGGAGTTTAACTAATGCCTACAGCCGAACAATACATTACCCAGCGAATTATTGACGCATGTCTTAGAGAGAATGTGTGTGAGATTGTCTCTAAAGGTGAGATTGTCACTTCACTGCCAGTCGATTTAATCGAGTACTGGCATGATGCCATACCTCAAGCTTGGCTTAAGGTGAGTCATCTGCATACAGGAGTTATCTATGTGCCTGTTGTGGCTAGTCATTATATGCAAGAGTGGCGTGCAGTGTCAGATGTCTGGCTCAGCCAGAATGTTATCAGTACCACTGATGCCACATTTTATCAACGAGGGTATCAAGCTTGGTTAACCTGTCTATCAACTGATTTGTCGGCAGAATCTAAAGCATTATTTATCAATTATATTCAAGAAGCGGATTGTGCTGCTGCGCATAGAATGATCTGTAGGCAAGCATTTAATGCTAAGAGGGATGAGCTCTGTGTGCCATTAAGTGAGATTGGAGATTGGCAGGAAAGTTTGATGTTTAGCGATCAGGTGGCCGCTTATTTAGATCATCCTTATTATCCGACTGCACGGGCTAAGGTGGGCTTTGATACACAAGCATTGACATTATATGCTCCTGAATTTGCCAACCAATTTGAGCTTAATTGGTTGGCTATTGCTAAGGATATGGTCACGTTAACTTCTAACGTTCCTGAGTGTTGGCCGAGTATGAGTGACGTTGGCTTGGATGAGTCATTGACACACACTCATGACTTGTTTCCCCTGCATCCGCTAACCCTCAAGAGTGTAGATGACTGTCTAGAAGGCGTTATCATTGCGCCTAAGTCGGCATTAACAGTGCAGGCTAGTCTATCGGTCCGTACATTAGCATTGGTTCGTTCACCAGGTATACATATCAAGGTGCCGTTATTAATGGCGACGTTAGGCGCTAAAAATATTCGTTCTATTAAGCCAAGTACCTTGTATGACGGCCATTGGTTCGAGTGTGCTTTGACGGCGATTGCACGAGTCGATCCAGTACTTGGCGATCGTATCGAACATGTTGATGAGCAACATGGGGGTCACCTTGGAGACAATAAACTTTGTGCTTATATTGTGCGCCGCTATCCGTCTACGATGCAAGATAAGTTGTTGGTTCCAGTTGCTGCGTTGGCGAGTCTCATGCCTGATGGTCGCTTATATTTAATGCATCTAGCGGACAGGTATTATCAGGGGCAATGGCGGCGTTGGTTTAGTGAATATTTAGAGTTAATGCTTAAGGTTCATCTGCGTTTGTGGCTTAAGTATGGCATCGCATTAGAGTCAAACCAGCAAAATGCTATCTTGGCTTACCGTCAAGATGGGAATTTGTCTTTGGTGATGAAAGATAATGATTCTGCGAGGTTATTAGCCAGTCGTTATGAGGCTAGTTTACCCACCTCTGTTCTGGCTGAAAACAGTCCTAAAGCACTGATCGACCAGAGAATCCTTGTGAGTGATGATGAAGCTCTTGCGCAGATGTTTACTACGATCACATTGCAACTTGATATCGCTGCGATTATAGAAGCGATGGCAGCATCTGGGATAGCACAGGTTCGACCTTTATATGCTGAATTACGTAGCGTTTTAATCAGAGAGCTTAACGCACTGAAAGAGGAAGGTATAGCAACGGATTACGCGCATCATTATTTACTGGTGCAAGCTAAATTACCGGTGAAATATTTACTCTGTTCTGGCAGTTTACTGAGTAAGGCACAATCGGGCGCAAGTGATGTTAATAAGTTTTACGGTCAAAGTGCGCCGAATTTTTTACTGGCGTCTTTTTGTGAACAAGCGTCGCCCTTGATAGATAGCCAAGTGTTGGCATTAGATGAGGTAGTGGCATGAAAGTCATTGCTGTGGTGTTGTTTTGCCATTTTCTGACAGCTTTTACTGCCCTAGGAATGCCACTTTTTCTACCTAGAATGCTAGCCAGTTTAGGCGCTGATGAGTCCGGCTATTTAGTGGGACTCATGTTTATAGTGCCTACTATCTGCACCGCATTAACGGCTCCTTGGTGGGGGAGATTTGCTGATAAATACGGTAAGAAGACCTCGTTATTAAGGGCGCAAATAGGCTTAACTGTCGGCTTCTTGTTGTCAGGTTTTGCGGATTCAGTGCCATTATTTGCTCTAGGTTTAGTGGTGCAAGGGGTCAGTGGCGGTACGCTGGCGGCATCAAATGCATATCTGAGTCGTTTTTATCAGGGCAAAGCCTTGGCCAATAGTCTTAATTTAACGCAAAGTTCGGCGCGATTAGCATTGGTCTCTGCACCAATCATTTTAGGTTTGTTTACTCATATAGACGATCCTCTAATCATTTACCGAATGTTAGCCGTGCTTCCCGTATTGGCTTTGATCATTTGTAGTGGTTTACCTAAAGATGAGTCTTCTGAAAATACAGTAAGTAAAGCCTCGAAGTGTGCGATGACTCAGTCGGTGCCAAGTACTGATTTTTCACAGGTACTCTGGCTGCAATTTTTCTTCTGTTTTGCCATGGTGGTGACTTTCCCTTACTTCCTGCCTTACAGCGAACAATTAGGAGTTGAAGGTGATGCATTAAGCGGCTTCTATTACAGTTTGCCACACCTTATCTATCTACTGTTTGCTTTTAATATTAAATCATTAACCCTATCGGCCAAATTACAGACACAAATAGGGCTTGCGCTGTTTGGCTTATCTTGTTTGGGGCAATTTTTACTAAGTGAAAGTTCATATTTACTGATGCTTAGAGTGCTATTTGGTCTGGGGATGGTGCTTATTTTTAATGGTTTACATTTGATAGTCAGCAATCGAATTCAACATGGTGATGCGGGTTTGTCCTTTGGACGCTTTGATGCTTGGGGTAAGTGGGCTGGTGTGGCAGCCGGTGTCTGTGCCAGCAGTGTGACTCAAATAGTGGGGTTGTCATTCCCATTTTTACTTGCAGCATTAAGCTGTGGTTGTGCCTTAGTCGGGCTAATGTTTTTTTTCAAAGAGGTAGCACAAGATGCAGATTCAATCGCAGAGTAAAGTTGAGCAAGAGGATGACAAATATCGTGTTCAGGTATTTAGAGAGCAAGCCGAGTCCAATGCCATAGCCTGCTTGCTTAATTGTTATTTGAGAGAGTTTGCTATTGTACGCCAAGAGGTCGATTTTGATGATGCTTTGCCAGATTGTCCACTTTCACTGTCTTTGCTGCTAACACAAGAACAGCAAAAGGTACGGATCAGATTTCCAGAATCTGGCTCTGTATTATTATTGATAGCTGATAGGGTAAGCTTGCTGGGGCGAGTGAGTATTTCAAGCCCAATATATTTCAAAAAATTAGGCTGTGTTTGGCAAATTAGTCGCACTGAACATCTCATTGAATTTATGCTTCAGCATTTGGCTAAACTAACAAATACTCAATTTAACCATGAATTACAGGAGCAAATAGCCAATAGCATTAATGTTACGCAAGCTTTTTTGCAAAGGTTGAATGAAAAGAATCGGTTAGTATTAAATACTGATATGAATGCTGCAGTAAAGAGTCTTATTGGTTCAGAACAAAGTTTGTTGTGGGGCCATGCGATGCACCCATCACCTAAGAGTCGTCATGGTGTTTCGTTCGATGACATGCTGGCTTGTTCCCCAGAAATACAGGCTAATTTCCCTCTATATTGGTTTGAAGTAGATCCCAGTTTGATCAAACAACTGCATTGCACAGATGTCAAGCCTATGGAGTGGATTGACCGTATTAAACCAAGCAATGTATGTCTTTATCCTTGTCACCCTTGGGAGGTGAAAACCATATTAGCTCAGCCTTTAGTTCAGCGGGCAATGGCTTTCGGTTTGATTAAGCCTTTAGGTGAAATGGGGGCAAAGGTTTGTCCTACATCATCAGTAAGAACGACTTACATACCTGATATTAATCAGTTCATGAAGTTTTCTATTCATGTTCGTTTAACCAATTGTGTACGTAAAAATGCTTGGTACGAACTTGAAAGTGCTGTAGCGCTAAGCCGTGTGTTGATGAAAGTAGCCAGTGATGGTTATGCTCATTGCCCCAATTTTTCTTTAATGGCCGAACCCGGCGCAAGCACATTGGATTTAAGTGCTTTAGAGAATGTAGATGGTGTTTCTGTCAGTCAATCTGACCATCTTATGGTGTCAGAGTGTTTTGGTATTCTCTACAGAGAAGGGATATCTATTTCGCAACTTGAGCAATATAAGCCTGAAATGGCTGGTGCATTATTTGCTTGGGATAGTCAAGGCGATAGCATTGGTGAGATGAGGATGAGGGAAGTTGCTAAGCGTCGCCAGCAAAGTTACCAGCAGACTGTCGTTCAATGGTTCGGGGCTTATATTGAAGTGCTGTTACCGAGTATATTTTATTTCTTTTTCAAACGTGGGGTGGCTTTTGAGCCTCATTTACAAAATACGGTCATTGGTTTTGAAGATGATATGCCGGCTTATATCTGGCTCAGAGATTTAGAGGGAACCAAATTACTGCCTGAGTTCTGGCCAAGTAGTTCACTGCCAGATTTGTCTGAAGAGGCAAAATCTTCTGTTTATTATACCCGGGAGCTGGGTTGGAGCAGAATTGCTTATTGTAGCCTTATCAATAATGTCAGTGAAGCGATGTTTCACCTAGCAGCTGGAGATCGGGCTTTAGAGACTGAGCTTTGGCAATTGTTGGCAAATGTAGTTGAACAATGGCAGCAGGTAGAAGGCGAGGAACCTGAGCTTGTCGGTTTACTTCAGGGTGAGAAGATCCCTGCTAAAAATAATTTGAGTACACGATTGTTTATGAAGGCGGATCGCTTGTCGAGCTATACGCAATTAACCAACCCTCTTGCAATGTTGAAAAATGAAGTCATGGCTAATTTAGCTGAACAATCATTCGCTATCGTTGGCACTGATTTACAGCCATCTCCTATAGCATCTGGAGTCTGAAATGGATAATATTATTCACACTATTTTGAGCCTGAAAGCTGAAGAATCATCTCAAACACCGCTATGCGCTTACCTTTATGATCTTGATGAACTTCAATCACACGCTACAGCTATGGTCGCAGCATTGCCGAGTAATTGTGAACTTTACTATGCTGCTAAGGCCAATCCTGAAGCTGAAATATTGGCAAAGTTAGCGCCTATAGTTCAAGGGTTTGAGGCTGCCTCCGGCGGAGAGTTGAATTGGTTACATGAGTGTCAGCCTCAGGTTCCATTGATTTTTGGCGGACCTGGGAAACTGCTCTGCGAGCTATCACAAGCAATCGATCTTAATGTGGATGCTATTCACGTTGAGAGTTTAACCGAATTACAGCGGATAGGTGCACTCTGTCAACATAAGCAGCGTCATTGTCGTATTTTATTACGGATGAATATTTCGTTAGAGGGGATAGCAGAAACTCGCCTGACGATGGGAGGCAAGCCAACTCCATTTGGTATCGACGCGTGTGAATTAGATGCAGCCATGGCGTTGATAGGTGATTTGCCAACATTGGCGGGTAAACCTTTAGTTGAGTTGGTTGGTTTTCATTTTCACCTTATGTCTCACCAGCTAGATGTTGCTCGCCACCTCGATTTGATGGCGTTATATTTCTCAACGTTTAAAAATTGGTGTCAAAGGTATAATGTACATTTACCATTGTTGAATGTTGGAGGAGGAATAGGGGTTAATTACGCCGATCCTCAGCAGGTATTCGATTGGTCACGTTTTTGTGCAGAGCTTCAGGTGTTAATCACAAAGTCTGATATGGAGAAGGTTAAAATACGGTTCGAATGTGGCCGATTTGTCACGGCGGCGATGGGCTACTATGTGATGCAAGTACTAGACATTAAAAAGAATCATGGTCAATGGTTTGCGATTGCACATGGTGGTACACACCACTTTCGAACCCCAGCAGCACAAGATCATAATCATCCTTTTTTTGTGCTGACACAAGCGGAGTTATTGGCTCACCATAACGTTAATAATGGTTCCGAGTTAAGTGCTAATCCTGAAAAAGATCGTACTTTTGACTTTGACTTAGTGTCAACGATAACGCCAATCCTCGAACAACAAAGGGTAACGCTGGTGGGTCAGTTATGCACCCCTAAAGATGTATTGGCTAAACAACAGTATGTGGATAAGCTTGCGGTTGGAGATTATCTGGTATTTACTCATGCAGGGGCTTATGCATGGAATATTTCGCATCAAAACTTCTTAATGCATGCACCGCCAAAACGACGTTTTATATCCATTTAAGATGGGTCGCGCTGTGAGACTTTAGCACTTTTGAATTCATGCCATTAATTATTCTCGTATTAATGGCATTGATAACATTGATTGAAATTTTTTGTGGTTAACTTGGTCTATTGATATAGCAATTTATTATGGTTGAGCATATTACGGGATGATGAACAAAAAATTATTAGGGGCTTTAATTGTTACTTTAGGCATGAGCGGTCTTAGTTTTGGGAATGCATTGCCAGAGGGAATGGTGTCGGTTGAGAGTCCATATACTGTCGATGAAACTGCCATAGATTTACCTCAAAAAGCCCTATTTTGGCAAGATGAAACGGGTAAAGTTTGGCTATCTTATCATTCACCAGAATACTTGCAGCAACGTCATAATGTGAGTGGGTGTGATGCCGTTTTTGATAAAATAGGCCAAATATTGAGAGGTCTATCTAGTCAGGTTGTGAGTCGCTAAACATGGCTGATGTTATGTAGCCTCAATGACCTAATTAGCTTTACTTCTTACTGATAAAAAATAGATTATAGTGCGGCTTACTTTATACCCAGTTTGTCTCTTAATGCTGTTGATATTCCTTGGACTTGAGGTTGCATAAACATATCTAGCGGTGCTACTGAAAATGGTTGTGCTTTTATTCCATGATATCGTTGCGCTTCATTGGTTAACTCTAATAATTCATTTTCAGTTAAGGTCGGGCAAGCATCCCAAATATGATTAAATAGTGCATCGTCTAATTTAGAGGACTGAGGGTTGATGACCAGCATGTTTTCTCTGCTACGCTTAAATGATTGTCCATCTAAGTTGTGCGTGCCCGTCATCATAATAGAATCTCGGCTATCTGCTTTATCTAAAATATATACCTTGCCATGATCTACGGCCCCTAAGTCACCAGGGTTAAAATCGTGTTTATCTTTAAGGGCTTGTACAGGATTAAATACACTTACTTGCATTTTCCCAAGTTGATCATTTAATTCAGTGGCGTTATGTATTTTGCTTTCTTCTTGTAGTGCTGAATTAATCTTGCCTATTGAAGTAAAAAACCCACTATCTGACTTATTAACGGGCCCCAAAATGTTAATGTTAACGCCTCTCTTAAGCGCATCTAAGCCCCAATCTTCAATAGCATTAATACTGCAATTTCGTAGTTTAATGGTGTCACCAGCTTGAGCTGATGTAAAAATGTGCTGAATGGCTTTACCTATTGGTTTGGCTGTTCTGCTTAATGTTGTGTTGCCTTCATTTTGCAGCCAGAGCACTTCTTCAGTCGAGGGAGTGTTAAGCTGAAATTGCTTGTTTTCAAGTAATTTTTTTATGGGTGGAGTGAGCGTGTTTTCTACGTAAGGTGAGCTAATGTCAACATTACTTAAATGCTCAGATAACACTTCGCCATCTGGAAATGGCAAAAGGGAAGCACTGCCTTGCTCTGGACAGATTTGTAATTGACCTATATGACCTTCATGATTCTTCATCATATCTAGAAAATAATCTCTTTGCGATGTCACTAGCTGTTTTGAGAGGAAGATAGCCCCACTATCAAACCATTGTGATTTTGTTTTATTGCCTAAACTAGCGCCTAGAGTGGCCATCATGCCATTATCATTAATCAAGTATTTATTATGGTGTGATCCAGTGAGTCCAGAGGGTTTTTCAGCAATAAAAAACACGCGGCATTTAAGATTTTCTATTTTTTTGCCTCCTTCCTTGGTGACTTCTTCATTGTAAGCTTTAACAAGTTCATCCCATTGGTTTGGATCTTTTTGGCTGATAGCAGTACGTTTTCCTACAACTAAATTCTGTTGCCAAGTACTTTTGTTATATAAAAAAGCCAGAGTAAAATTAGGATCGTCTTGCTTGTTAGCGATTGAGCTTAGAAGTGATTTTATCGTCGCTGATAGCTTGCCATTATCTAAAGGCCGAATGCCATAGGTTGTCACGACTGCAAATTTATTCGCTCCCTCAATGATAGTCTCAAGCATACGCTGCTGGTCTTTTTCGCTATTTATTCCTGATGATAGGATCATAGCTTCACCTAATTGAACATTTTTTTTGTCGAAATTATCAAGCTTGTTATTGAGCGCATTTATTCCTTTTGGGTGTATAGTATGTACTGTCTGTTGTTCAGGTAAGCATGTCATTGGTATTTTTTTTATCAGTCTATTTTTGTCAGCTTCTGCTATTTTATCTGGGGTAGTATGGGCTATTTTCTCAAAAGGGCTGGCTTTTCCTGTCGGTGCTAGCATGTTTTGTTGAGTACTATTTACAGTCGATGATGAAGAGGATATATGTTGGTATCGACTTGCTGATTGAAGTGGGTGACTTATATCTGAGGGCTGAGATAAAGAGGTTAGCATAGTGTTATTGATATTTGACATCGTAATTCCTCAAACAAAAATGGTGTGATCAGCAGGAGCGAGAAAAGCTGACGAACTGCCAACATGACGATGAAAATCTGACATTATGCTAGCAGATAGCTCGTGGAGATTATTCATTAGGTTCTCGACTAAATTGGCATCAATAAATTCTACAGGCATGGATATGCCCAGCAAAATTTGTTCATCCTTCTCGGCTATCCAGGCGCTTTGCATCCTGCTGCGATTTCCATTAAGCGAAAACCAATAACTAAGTTCCTCGAAAGTGGTAGGCTTATCTAGTAAAAATGTATATATCACTAACTGACTTGAGTCGGTAGGACAATCAATATACCAGTTTTTTTGTTGATTATCTTGAATGATAATAGTGGGTGAGTTTGTCGGGATATCAACTTTCCACCTTCTACTGAGTTCGTGTAGGACTCCTTTAATTTGCATTTTCCTTTCCTTTTTAAAGGCTTTTATTACTGAAACTGATGAATTTAAAGACAGTAATAAATTGCATATATTTTTATTCCAGTTATTTGGTTAAATATTTACTTAACGTTTTAAACTTATATGCTCACGATATATATATCGTGAATGGCGTATTATAACAATAGTGTTTAGCATTTAAATATTTAGTGTTGTCATTTGTTATGATAAAAACATTGCGATGATGATATGACTAGAGTACATTACATTTTATTAAATCCTAGTTGTAGAGTATATTTTTAATTTTGGTTGCAGCTAATGGGTGATATATATGATAAGTATGCCTAAGTGAGTTGTCATTAATGGTAGGGTTTTTTATGACTTTATTTTCTGTAAAAAAAATTGGCTAAATCCCCTTTGATTATTAATGCTTACGGTTAGGTTTTTTATTCGACAGTAAAACATAAATGTTAACTCATTAGTAAAAATGTTTCGCTGTCATGATAAGGTAAGGTAAGGTAAGGTTTTAATATTACGTCTAATGTTAGTCATACTCTGATTTATCTATAAGGAATAATAATGATAACGATGAATAAAAGTCTACTTATGCTAGCAATATCTGCTGTACTCATCACAGGGTGTAATAATGAAAATATAACTAAAGTAAAGGAAGAAGCTGAAGTAATAAAAGAGAAAATGCCAAAGGAAGTGGCTCATGTAAAAAATCTGATATTAATGATTGGTGATGGCATGGGCGCCCAGCAGATAGGTTTACTGGAAGAATATGCTCGCCGTGCACCTCATTCAATCTATAACGGTAAAGGCAACATAACAGGGTTAACAAAATTTGCAGAAGCAGGGCAATTAGGGCTATCGCTTAGTGCGCCATATGGGGTTAATGGCAGTCTTGTTGCAGATTCAGCTTGCTCTGCCACACAACTTGCTATTGGAAAAGCCTCTGGTTCTGAGATGATAGGTTTAGATCGTGCTGGCGATATTACCAAGACTATTTTAGAAAAAGCTAAAGCAATAGGTAAAGCGACTGGATTGGTCTCCGATACTCGTATGACTCATGCAACTCCTGCTGCTTTCGCATCTCATCAACCTCATCGTTCTCATGAGACTGCAATCGCTGAGCAAATGATTGAAGCTGGGAGTGTTGATGTACTTTTATCCGGTGGGGCTAGAGCATTTCTTCCCGCTGACATTAGCACAAATAGCCTAGCAATTAACACGATGGAAAAAGTAGGGGCACCTGCAGCAATTTATGAGGCATCAAAGCGTACAGATGACCGTAATTTGATTTTAGAAGCTCAAGATAAACACGGCTACACCTTAGCTTTTGATGGTGAACAACTTAATAAGGCGACAGGGACTAAATTGCTCGGTCTTTTTGCCAACTCTGGGATGGCTGATGGTATTGCTTATAAAGCCTGCAAGGCAAATAACAGCTGCGTTCAACCTTCATTGCGCAATATGACATTAAAAGCATTGGATGTATTGTCTAAAGATGAAGATGGTTTCTTTTTGATGGTAGAAGGCGGGCAAATTGATTGGGCTGGCCATATTAACGATACAGGCTGGTTATTACATGAACTCATTAAATTCGATGAGGCCATTGATGCTGTATACGAGTGGGTTAAAGATCGTGATGATACATTGGTTATCATTACTGGCGATCATGAAACCGGTGGTTTTGGCTTTAGTTATTCAGCTCATAATTTACCCGAAGCACAAAGTTTATCAGGCGACGGTATGCGGGGTAAAGATTATCAACCCAAGTTTAACTTTGGCGCACTCTCGCTGTTAGATAAGTTTTATGCTCAAACGGCCACTTTCAAAGACATGTTGAATAACGTAAAAGCTAAGACAGAATTAGCTAACGCAACTGGTCAAGATTGGGCGGATGTTATTAATCCAAACAGTGCATTTAAAGTCACCTCAGAGCAAGCAGCCAAAGTCGCACTACGCGGTAATAATGATTATTATAGCGCTGGTCATCGTTACTTAGGTGATGCGCAATTTCCTGTGATCGATGACTTTAAAGCTTTTTACGTTTATGGCGATGAGCTTCATGGTAATTTAATCGGCAGGGCCTTATCTACAGAGCAAAATGTGGTGTGGGGAACGGGTACTCATACTGCCGCGCCTCTGCCTGTGTATGCATTTGGACCAGAGAAGATCATTAAGCAATTCTCAACCTTGCAATATCATGTTGAATTGAGCCAAAAGATGATGACGGCATTGTTACCTGAGTAATGATTATCTTAAGAGTGGTCTTGATAATTTCATCGATACCACTCTTACTTGTGATAATAGCCATTAAAACTTCCAGTTGAGTGCTATCTCTACACTACGAGGGGGATCGACATGTTGAAAAAAGCCTCCTGGAGATAAAGGTATATCGTTGCCCCAGCTGGAAGTGATTTCATCGGTGAGGTTTTTACCTATGATAGAGATATACCAACTTTGATCATAATCTCCGAATTGAACACGGGCATTTAGTTTAGAAAAAGCATCTTGTGCAAGTATAGGATCCAGATCTCCCGGTACTTGATGCTCACCAGAATAGATAAGGGTTAAATTAGCAACCAATAACCAGTTTTCCTGTAATGCTTGCTCAAATTGAACATTAATATTACCGTTCCAATTGGGGGAAAATTGTAAGGGTTTACCTGATAAATCTTGAAATCCAGCATCGTTGCAGTTTGTCGCTGCAGAGGTGCATGGTCCTTCTGTGTAACTATCATAATAGGCATCTAAATAGGCTAGTGCATAATTGATATGCCATTGGTCATTGATATACCAGCGGCCATCGAGTTCAACGCCTTGGCTAATTGATTGGGCGGCATTACCAACATTGAAACCTGATTGCCCATCATAAGTACTGACTTGAATATTGTCATATTCACTTCTAAAAATACTGAGATTGACGCTCAATTGATCAAACAATGTCATTTTAGATCCAATTTCATAAGCAATCACATCTTCATTTTCATATTCTTCTTTATCGGGATCGCCAAGACTGTTGTCTTCATCAAACCCCCCGCTTTTAAAGCCTTGCGCAATACTGGCGTAAAGCATGGCATCATTGTCATGAAAGTATTGAATACTCAATGAAGGCGATAAATTGGTTTCTTCTCTTACTGGGTCAAATTCAACAGGGACGCCATTACGATTCGACTCCGTTGAAAACTGATGGGGAACAATATTCAAACCATTAATAAAGATATCTATTGCTGCTTGGTCAGTATTGATTTGATCTGACATGAGCTCGGCAATGTATAAATTCTTAAATAACGTTTTTTTGCTTTTTGAAAGTCTAGCGCCAAAGTTTACTGTCCAATTTGTATTAAACTCATAATTGCCTTGGCCAAATATCGCTTGGTTAGAGCTTTCCTGTTCAAAGGTATTACTCCTGCGGCCACTATAACCGGCGCCTACAAGATTGCCATCGATGTCAGTGCGTCTCAGGCTATCCATATCGCTATGTTGATAATATAGGCCAACAATATAACTAAAATCATTCATGGTGTTGGATGTAAAACGCACTTCTTGACTGAGCTGTTTATTTCTTTGAAAAGATGAAATATGAATCAAGTCGATAGGCAGGTAATCCACATCTGCTTGGTCATTGAATTCATAGAAATTATAAGCTGTAAGGGATGTTAAGGTACCAGAGTCGAATTCAATGTTAAGATTCATGCTCAATAGATTTGTTTCATTATCCGAACTTTCTACTCCCATAAAACCACCAGTGGTACTTCCCATCGATTTGGTTAAATTTAAACCGTCACCAAAATTAGGATCGATATTTTTAGCCAAGTCATATAAGGGTAAGGTATCAGGGTATTTTGATGTGACTTCAGCACGGCCTACTGCATCGAGTTGACCGTATTCTGCTTTTATGGTCATTGCAATGTCATCATTTGGCTCCCAAAGTAAAGTGGTACGAAAAATCAGATCATCTTTTTGGCGTTCTGTTTGATTGATATTAGTATTATAAATCCAGCCATCTTCAACGTGTTTCATTAAGGCAAAGCGGGTGGTTAACTCGTCTGAAATAGGAACTGATATGGCACCTTTAAAACCGAGTCCATCAAATTCAGGTTCGCCATTGACCTCCATATAGCCTTCTAAATCATAACTTGGCTGACGTGTTGAGATATTAAGTGCTCCTGCAATTGCATTTTTGCCAAATAATGTATCTTGAGGTCCTTTAAGTACTTCAATGCGTTGAATATCAAATAATGAAGATCGTGCGCTGCGGGCACGCCCAAAATAAACACCGTCAATGTAGGTGCCTACAGTCTGTTCAAATCCCAAGTTCACGCCTGAACCAACGCCTCTAATGAATAAATTAGTGCTTATCCCGGATTCATTAATGGTTAAATTAGGAATGGAAAAGCTGACTTCTTCAAGATTTGCTGTGCCTTCTTTATCAATTTTATCACCAGAAAAAACGGAGACAGATAGGGGGACATCCTGTAATGTCTGTACTCTTTTTTGGGCGGTAATGACAATTCGTTCCATACTGCCTTCTGCTTGATTGTCATCAGGCTCAGCACTAAAGGCAACATTAGATATTAAATTGAAAGTGATGAGTATCAGTGCGCATGAACTCTTCATTTTTTAACCTGTTAATGATTATCGTGATTTAAATATAGGTTAAGAAATACGGTAAATAAAGACAGGTTATTTTTATTTAAAACATATAAATAAGCGGGTATATAGCAAGAGGAAAATGTTTAAGTAGAGCGTTGCTATTTTAACGGAATAAAACTGAGCCATAGGCCCAAGCCATTTGATTAAGAATACTCATTAAGAGTGGGAATACCGTCCATACACGATTATGCAGGTACATGAAATAAAGTCACCCAAATGGCTGCTTTCATATAATGGGCCACCATTAACCACGTTGTTGAATCCAGTCACTGCGCGGCATACTGGGTCCAGTATTTAAAAGGTGACTTCGGGATAAAAGTCATCGTTGCTAGTTAGTGCCATATCTTCTAAGAATGTTTAGTGTGTAGAACTTCTAAAAGTTTATCTTCTAGTTCAAAACGAGTTTCCATGGCATGACCTAAAGAAGACAAATCTTTATCGAGTTGAAATAGCACTTTATCATCTTCTGATTCTGTATATTTATCATTAAAGTCGAGTGCCGAATCTGTTGTTTCACTTATGCGAGGGACTAAGTTTTGTGCTAATGCCTTGCTGGATTCACCATTTTTTTCACATGCTGTTACCACTTGATCATAAACCTCAAAATGCCCCTCAGAAACATAGTCCATTAATTGGTCACAAAACTCTTTTACTAAGATCACACCAGGGAGAGATTTTTGCGTGGCCTCATAGGGAGGAATACCCGCAATTTTACAATAATTAATCAATAATTTACGGCGGTTTTTTAGCCAGTGATCGATTAGGTTATTTACTCCTCCCCATCTTTGTTCAACTTTTTCTAATTGTTTTAGCATGATAGTTCCCAGTTAAGAGGTCTTTCCTGACTTCTAATGTAGGTGACAACTAGGGTATTAATCAACCATTATTCGTATATTTAAGCAGATAAAGTAAAAAAAATGTTGCAATAGTTTTTTGGGAGGGTGTAATTTGAGTTTAATATAAATAAAATTGCCCAGCAACAAAGGTTATCGCTGGGCGAGTATGGATTTCTCTGGCCCGATTCACGAGCTTCTTGATTGTTCTTGCTAGCGCAGACTTTTTATATCAAAGGTCAGTGTTCTGTGCAACTTATTTTTGTCATATTGAAAACATTAGTTATTAATATTTATCAGAACATCGCATGTTAACCAGTATTTACTCTACGAGTTAAACATCTCAGTGTGGCCATTCTTCAATACGCAGCGGTGTTTGTCACATAAATGATTTGAGAGAGGTTATTTTTTTGGCTAAAATGCTAAACTATTCGCAGCTAAAATCAATAAGCCTAGGAATTAGAGTCAAATGGCAGAACTACAAAATGATCGTTATTTACGCGCCTTACTCAAACAGCCTGTCGATAGAACACCTGTTTGGATGATGCGGCAAGCGGGTCGTTACCTCCCAGAATATAAAGCCATACGTGCCGAAGCGGGTGACTTTATGTCTTTGTGTAAGAACAAAGATTTAGCTTGTGAAGTGACGCTTCAGCCTCTTCGCAGATATGATCTTGACGCGGCTATTCTTTTTTCTGATATTTTGACGATACCAGATGCTATGGGTCTAGGCTTATATTTTGAAACGGGTGAAGGTCCACGTTTTTCGCGGCCAACAGATACAATTGATGCGATTAAAAAGCTTTCAATTCCAGATCCCGAAGATGAACTCGGTTATGTTATGCGTGCCGTTAGTACTATCCGTCGAGAGCTTAAAGGTGAAGTGCCATTGATTGGTTTCTCTGGTTCTCCTTGGACACTGGCAACTTACATGGTTGAAGGCGGCTCGAGTAAGACATTTGAGAAGATTAAGAAGATGGCATACGAAGAGCCTATGGCTTTACATATGCTGCTTGATAAACTAGCAGATTCTGTGATTTTGTACTTAAATGCGCAAGTGGCTAACGGTGCGCAATCTCTGATGATTTTTGATTCATGGGGGGGCGCGCTTTCTCATCATGCTTATCGTGAATTCTCACTGCGCTATATGCAGAAGATTGTCGATGGTTTAACCCGTCATGCCGATGGACGTCAAGTACCGGTGACCTTATTTACTAAAGGTGGTGGTCTCTGGTTAGAATCGATGGCTGAAACAGGTTGTGATGCTCTAGGCTTAGATTGGACGGTTGATATTGGCGATGCACGTCGCCGTGTGGGTCATAAAGTCGCGTTGCAAGGTAACATGGATCCTTCTGTACTTTATGCCTCTCCAGCACGTATCCATCAAGAGGTTGATCAAATACTATCTAGTTATGGTGAAGGCTCGGGGCATGTATTTAACTTAGGTCATGGTATACATCAACATGTTGATCCTGAGCATGCGGGTGCATTTATCAATTCAGTACATGAGCTATCAGGTCAATACCATAAGTAAGATGAGCTAGCTATAAGAGCTCATCATTTAGATTGGGCTCTATGTCTATTATACTCAAACGATCTCAAGATGAAGGATCCAGCCTTTCAAGAAGTGGTTGAGTTCAATGGTGTTAATTGTTCTTCTACCTAGGAATTACCTCTTGGAAGGCTTGGTATAGCTAGATTTCAACAGGGCAAACGTTAACGTTCATTTGCCCTATAGCCGTTTAGTGTAATCCTTATATAACAAGCCAAACGACTCGTTAGTTAACTTGTTATAGACATAAATAACTCAGTGTGAAAGTGTTTTGTCTAGGCATGAAAACTTTTCAAGTGTTGTTGACATCAATGCCGTATAGCCTTCTTTAAATCTGTCAATAGACAAGCCGTATTGTTCAACATAATCAAATAAATATTTAGCATGTTTGATATGAGCGGGCTCGCTTTCCAATGCATGTATTTTCAAGAAAGTTAAATCACCCATCACCCCGGTGAGCTCGTTGTATTTGAGAAACCCATGGTAAAATACCGGTAAACAAATATACGCGTACACTTCGTCGGCGTATAAGGCTCCCAAGGCAAACGCTAAATCTTGATCAGAAAAAAAGCTCATACCTTGTAGACTCATTCGGCTAACAACTGATGTTGTTTTTAATGGGCTGTTTTGCTGGTAATCATAGGATTTAGCAAAGTTTATTAAGTGTTCGTAATGTGTTGCCCTTTGGGCTTTTAAACCAACAGCATTCAGTTTGGCACCAAATTCTGTCATGGTATGAGGGTCTAAAAAATCGATTATAAAGGCTGGATGCTTACAGAAGTTGATGCGCATTTTGGCCATTTCAAGTACAAATAAAAAATTCTCTACGTACAAACAATCTAAAAATGAATGAATAAATGTTTGATTTAGCTCTCCTGTGTACATACTTTGAATGAAAGGTAATGCATGGAACTTATCACGAAGGATATCTGCTTCTTGGTGTTGTTCTAAAAATGGAATGCTCATTAACGCCTCTATTAATATTTGTTTTTATGTTTTGTTTACTCTTTTTAAGCATAAATAGTGGCGGGGGGAGGGGCAATCCATCATTACTATGATTTTAAGTGAATAAAGTTAATGTTTAACAGTGGTTTATCTTTGAATTATGAAGGTTAGCCTAGAATAGACTAGGCATTACCCGATTACGATATCAGTTGGTTTGGTGTCAAAAACAGCCATTTACAGCAAGTTAAACCGCCTCTTTTTCATTTTTGAAAGTATAATGTGCCGATTAGATTTGCTTGATAAATGATGGATACAAAATATGCTGTAATGCTTTATCAGCATCGACTAACCCTAGTCCTGTATTGAATGCCCCTAAGTTAGAAGGGCGTGTATTTGCTTTGAGTGCCTGAGTGACTTTGTTAAGTGCATTTTGTGGCTCCTGAGGATGATGTTCTAGATAAGCTTGCCATAATAGGGCGCTTATGGCGGCGAGTTGTGGTGCAGCAAAGGAACTTCCTGATTCAAAGTTCGCTGTTGACCAAGCGTATACAGCATCTGCTGGAGTGCTCAAGCTTGTGGCTATAGCTAAGGTATTATTGCCAGGAATGCTCGCGCTTAATGCAATTTGATCAGCAAAAGTATCTAGATTAATGGCTAACAATAAATGGTCAATATTGGGATTTGAATTTATTGTAGGTAAAAATTCTTTAATTAACGCTAAGTCATAGGAAAATAAATTCCCCGTAGAGGCTAATCCAAGGCTTTCTCGTAAAGGTGTCACATTTGAGTCTACGTCTGTTCCAGTATTGCCTAGCGACTTAGTCACTATTTTCTGACTAAGTAAATGACTTAATTGCTGTGAAAATATGGGGTCTAATGCATTATCTAAGCTGGAAAATGCTCGACTCATGTTGATGATGTGAATATCAGGTCGATTTTCAAGATATGCCATTGCTTGATGATAAGTGCTCGATTCAGCACTCACTGGAATAATGGTTGCTTTAGGTGCGATAGCCAAAATAACATCAATAACAGTATTGCCGTGATTGAGTTGTACAGGATCGCCGAAATTTTGCACCGCTTCTATAGATGCATTTGGATAATGTTCAATTTGTTGTTCAAGTAGTATTGGGTCAAATAAATCAAATACAGCTATTTTTATATTTAACCCTTGATATGTCTCAGAGAGAACATGATGATTTAAATTAAAACCTGGATGTACGGTTAGTATTAGTTGATTAATATCTTTTCTTAGATTGTTTATTATTAATTTAGCTTGATCAAACGCTAATTGTTCATTTTGTTGATACTCTGCTGATTGAAATGATAATAATAAAGTGGCTAAGTCCAAAAAATCAGTTATTTTTTGTCCCCAACGATGCATGTTTAATTCATTGATAACATAATTGGCATTAACATCATTTAAGTTAATATTTTCATAATTCTGTAATAACATAGAAACGTCTTCGTCCCATGTCCAAAATGTGATTCGTTTTAATGTTTGTAATGCTTCTTGATTAGTCACAGGTTCTGCCGATACGTATTCTGTTGCTGATAAAGGTAATACAGACATAAATAACATTACGATGAGTAAAGCTATCGTTAATTTTTGGTTTGTGTATATATGTTTTAATTTCATGTTGTTTTTTTGTTTGTTTATGGTGTTCATCTAATTGTGGTTGACTGTCAAAATAAAATGCACACTCATTACGTGCGTCTAGATATGCTTTAAAACGAGCAATTTAGATGACTTAAGTACACATGATAAATATGTGATCTTTATCACGCTTAACGACTAGGAATACTTCATGTGACGTATTAGTATACAGGTAATCGTTTGCGCAATCGTTTGCGTCGATAATTAACTATTTTACTAAGGCCGGTGATATGAGGAAAGGTATACTATTAAACAGCGATTTGGCTCGAGTTATTGGTTTGTCTGGGCATACTGATGAGCTTACTGTCGCTGATGCCGGCCTACCTGTGCCAGTGTCTTGCGAGCGTATTGATTTAGCCTTAACTCACGGTACTCCCGCTTTTATTGATACTCTTAAAGTGGTAGCCACAGAATTGCAAATAGAGTCCGTTATCATTGCCGAGGAAATGTTGGTTCATAATATAGGCATCCATAAGCAATTATTAGTGTTATTGACCCAGATTGGCAAAGAGCAATCACAAACAATTAAAATTCACCTTGTTAGTCATGATAATTTTAAAGCTAAGACTAGCAACAGTCGTGCAGTGATACGCACTGGCGAATGCACGCCTTACGCCAATATTATTTTGCAAGCCGGTGTGGTCTTTAAATGAAAGCACTCCTTAGTCTTACAGACATTGAAAAATCTTTCCCAGGAGTAAAGGCCTTAAATGGCGCGCAATTAAATGTATTTCCTGGTCAGGTTATGGCACTAATGGGCGAAAATGGTGCAGGTAAATCCACCATGATGAAAGTAATGACTGGAATTTATCAAGCCGAAGCAGGGCAGATTGTTTTACATGGTCAGCCTGTGACATTTACGGGTCCTCGTCAGTCACAAGCGGCTGGAATTAGCATCATACATCAAGAATTAAATCTGATAAATGACCTCTCTATTGCCGAAAATATTTTTCTGGGACGTGAGCCCAAAAAACGTCTTGGTTTGATAGATTGGTCGAAGATGTTTGAGGATGCCGATGTTTTATTGGCTCGATTGAATGTGCAGCGCTCTAGCTGTGAAAAGATGGGGAGTTTACCGCTTGGTGAGCAGCAAATGATAGAAATAGCTAAGGCTTTGTCATTTGACGCATCCATCATCGTAATGGATGAACCGACCGATGCGCTCACTGATCGCGAGACCACGAGTTTATTTAAAGTGATAGGTGAACTGCGTGATCAAGGAGTTGGTATTGTTTATATTTCTCATCGCTTGCAAGAAATTTTTACAATCAGTGATCGAGTGACTGTGATGCGTGATGGTCAGTTTGTTGCGGAGTCTGCCACCTCAGATCTGACAGAGGAAAGCTTGATTGAGTTAATGGTTGGCCGCAAGTTACATGATCTCTATCCTCGTATTGAGCATCCGCTCGGTCAGATATCGATGAGGGTACGCCATCTTTCTGGCAAGGGGATTAATGATGTTAGTTTCGACTTACACGAAGGTGAAATTTTAGGCTTTAACGGCCTGATGGGAGCCGGACGTACAGAGTTGATGCGTATTTTATTCGGTGATGTGAAACGCATCGGTGGTGAGGTGCAATTGTATGGGAAGTCGATACACCCAGTTCATCCTAGTGAAGCGATAAAAGCAGGACTTGCGTATATTTCCGAAGATCGCAAAGGTGATGGTTTAGTGTTAGGCATGTCTGTGAAACAAAATATGAGTCTCAGTTCATTGAATGCGCTGTCTCATATGGGAGTGATTAAGAGCGGAACAGAACTGACACAAGCAAAGTATTTTATTGATGCTTTTAATGTCAAAACGCCATCGATTGATCAACCAATAGGTAAATTGTCGGGGGGAAACCAACAGAAAGTTGCGATAGCTAAAGGCTTGATGGCTAATCCTAAAATATTGATTTTAGATGAACCCACTCGAGGTGTAGATGTCGGGGCAAAGAAGGAGATTTACGAACTGATTAATCAGTTTAAACAAGAGGGGATGAGCATTATTCTTGTATCTTCAGATATGCCTGAAGTGATGGGCATGAGTGACAGAATAATGGTCATGAGCGGAGGTTGTATCAGCGGAGAATTTGAGGCGACTAACGTCACTCAGGAGCAGCTCTTGGCTGCGGCTATTGGCAAGCATTGATTAGAGAATAATAATGAATAAAACAGTAACCTATAATCTTACAGGCATTAAAGTGCTTGAATGGGTCAAGCAGCAAAAAGCACTGATTGCGCTCTTAGTCTTGATCGCCGTGGTATCGATATTAAATGACCAGTTTTTTACCATGGGTAATCTGATGAATATTCTACGTCAAATGTCAGTGAATGCCATTATTGCCGTGGGCATGACGTTAGTCATTCTGACTGCTGGCATAGATCTTTCCGTTGGCGCGATATTGGCGTTAACTGGTGCACTTGGTGCGTCCATGGTTGCAATGGACGCACCATTGATATTTGCTTTACCATTGACTTTGTTGCTTGGTGGGGTATTGGGTGCCTTGAATGGTTTATTAATATCAAAAGGGAAAGTACAAGCATTTATCGCCACGTTAGTTACCATGACTGCGATCCGTGGTTTGACCATGGTTTATACCGATGGACGGCCTATTTCAACAGGCTTTACCGATGTCGCCGACAGTTTTGCCTTTATTGGCACAGGGTGGATGGCGGGCATACCTGTGCCGGTTTGGTTAATGAGCATTATTTTTGTGCTGATTTGGGTATTGTTGACTCATACCCGTTTAGGCCGTTATATCTATGCCATAGGCGGTAATGAATCTGCGGCGCGCTTGTCGGGTATCAATGTTGACCGAGTCAAAATTGCAGTATACGGGTTATCTGGCATGATGGCGGCACTGGCTGGTTTGATCGTGACGGCACGATTATCTTCGGCTCAGCCGACTGCGGGCACCTCTTATGAGTTAGATGCCATTGCTGCCGTTGTCGTTGGTGGAGCTTCTTTGGCGGGGGGACGTGGTTTTATTTGGGGGACGTTAGTTGGTGCTCTTATCATTGGCTTTCTTAATAATGCGCTGAATTTGTTAGATGTATCCTCTTATTATCAAATGATCGCTAAAGCAGGGGTCATTTTGTTAGCGGTTTTGGCTGATCGAAAATCTAATACATAACAATAACTCTAAAAATTTACTTAGGATGAAGGTGATTGAAATGAACAAACTACTTACTTGCACTGCAGCACTCGTTTTGACCTTAGGCGTAACAGCCTCAGCGATGGCAAAAGATACTTTAGCTTTAGTGGTGTCGACTTTGAATAATCCATTTTTCGTTTCGATGAAAGAAGGAGCGGAAAAAAAATCTGCGGAATTAGGGTATAAACTCATTGTGCTAGACTCCCAAAATGATCCTTCCAAGGAATTGAGCAATATTGAAGATTTGACCACTCGTCAGGTGAAAGCCATTTTATTGAATCCGACAGATTCAGATGCATCCTCAAATGCTGCACGTATGGTTAATCAGGCCGGTATTCCTTTAGTAACATTAGATCGTGGTGTTACCCGTGGAAAAGTCGCTTCCCATATCGCATCTGATAATGTGGCTGGTGGTAAACTGGCTGGTGACTTTATAGCGGAGAAGTTAGGCAAAGGTGCCAAGGTTATTCAACTTGAGGGCGTAGCTGGTGCATCAGCATCACGTGATCGTGGGGAAGGTTTTACTCTTTCAGTGGTGGAACATGGTTTTGATTTACAAGCGTCACAACCTGCTGATTTTGACCGGACTAAGGGATTGAATGTGACAGAAAACCTGTTAGTTTCCAAGCCTGATGTACAAGCAATATTTGCTCAAAATGATGAAATGGCTCTAGGGGCTTTACGTGCAGTACGTGGGGCAGGAAAAGAGATTGTGATTGTTGGGTTTGATGGTACAGATGAAGGTATTGCAGCGGTAAAGCGTGGTCTTTTGAATGCAACAGTTGCACAACAGCCTGAATTAATGGGTGTGATGGGAGTCGAAGCGGCTGTTAACTTACTTAAAGGTGAAGTGGTTGCTGAGTTTCAACCAGTACCTCTGCAAATTATTGTTAAATAAGCAGACTATTTAAGCCTGTTAGCAAACTAAGGAAGATATATTTAGATGGCCAAATTATCGGTAGTGGGCAGTATTAATGTTGATCATGTCATGCAAGTCAATAAAGCGCCATGTGGCGGACAGACTATTGAAGCTAAACATTATCAGATAGTCGCCGGTGGCAAGGGAGCGAATCAAGCTGTCGCCGCCGCAAAACTTGGTGCAGATGTGGCTATGATTGCTTGTGTGGGCATGGATGCTGTTGGTGAGCAGATGAAGCAAGGACTGGCGGATATGGGCATCAATATTGATGGCGTTACGGCTATATCCGATGAGAACACTGGGTTAGCCATGATTTACGTTGAAGATTCAGGTGAAAACCGCATCGGTATTTGGCCTGGGGCAAACGGGGCGTTAACAGAGGCCGTTATAGCTGAATATAAGACGACGATCGAAGGCTCTGAATTGCTTTTGTTACAGCTTGAAACACCGATAAAATCTTTGACATTAGCCGCTAAGTTCGCCAAAGCTGCTGGAGTTAAAGTGGTATTAAACCCAGCTCCGGCAAAAGAATTACCCGATGCTTTGTTGCGTAATGTGGATATCATTACGCCCAATGAAACCGAGGCTGAGCTGTTAACTGGTATTACTATCAAAGTATTGTCGGATGCGAGTCTTGCGGCCAAAAAATTGCACGAGAGATTTGGTATTGAGATGGTATTGATAACCTTAGGTAAACGAGGTGTGTGGTTGTCGCATAAAGGAGAGGGATTACATATTGAAGGTTTTAATGTCGACGCTGTCGATACGACCGCGGCAGGAGATACATTTAATGGTGGCTTTGTGGTTGGGTTACTAGAGGGTAAATCAGTGCTAGACTCTGTGCGTTTTGGTCAGGCTGCTGCAGCTCTTTCTGTTACTCGTATTGGTGCCCAAAGCTCTATCCCAACTCGTATAGAAACCTTAAATTTAGCACTTTAATAAGCATTGTAATCGTCAATTTATATGAATTCGTAATGTCAATTTTCGATAGGAGTCGAATTGCATGACCACTATTCGCGATGTAGCCAAATTGGCAGGCGTCTCTACTACCACAGTATCACATGTACTCAATAAGACTCGATTTGTGTCTGCCGAGAGTAAGACTAAAGTTGAGGCGGCAGTTATTGAACTCAATTATGTGCCTAATACGGTTGCACGTAGCCTTAAAGGCGGCAGTAGCCGAGTATTGGGCATGCTAGTTACTGATTCGAATAACCCATTTTATGCTAATTTGATCCAATGGGTCGATCAGGTTGCTTATCGTCATGGTTACAATCTGATCCTATGTAACACTCAAGGCGATATTCAGCGTGCTAAAGATTACATGAGCATGCTAAGCCAGAGGCGAGTGGATGGAATGATAATGATGAGCTCTGATGTGCGGCAATTACCAGTATCCTCTTACGGCACAATACCTATGGTGATGCTAGATTCTGGACCGGAACGGGCGGGTTATGATCGTATCTTAGATGATTCTGAGCTTGGGGGGTACATGGCGACTAATCACCTACTAAAGTCAGGTCACCGGAGTATTGGCTTATTAGCTGGGCCACTTGAAAAATCGAATAGTCAAAATCGTATTGCTGGCTACCGCAGGGCAATGGCAGAAGCTAACGTGGAGGTAGATGAAGGGTGGATCCAATCAGGGGAATTTAGCTATGAAGGCGGTGTGGTTGCGATGACTTTATTGCTTAACCAACAAAGGGCGGTGACATCGGTATTTGCCTCTAATGATTTAATGGCTATGGGGGCGATGCGAGTGGCTGGAGAACATGGACTTATTATTCCACAAGATCTGTCTATGGTTGGGTATGACGATATACCCGGTGCTCAATATTTTAACCCACCACTTACCACGATGAGACAACCGCTAGAGATGATGGCCGAGCAGGCTATAGCCATGTTACTTACACGGATGCAAAGCCCTGATCGAGAAGGACAGCGCACCTTACTAGGGCCAAGCTTAATCACACGAGGATCTGTTGCTGTTAGGCCATAATCATGTATTTACATTATTCCACGTCCCACTGACTCACGCCGAGGTGCTTAAAAAACTGCCATTGTTGGGATAAATATGTGGCAATCTTAGTGAGTTTTCTCATAATAATCTCTCGTGAATGACAATAATTATTGATAGAAAGCAGGTTACATGCCAATGTTAGTACATTATTCTAACTATTGATAATTAAGGTTTTTATTTTTATATTATTTAGCATGCCTATTTAAAAGCAGTATATGATTCATTAATGTAGGGAAAGTGTGTGATCTTGGTGCAAGCCACTTTGAATATAAATCTTACATTCAGTTCCGTTTTTCGCGCGTTAGTAATGGTAGCAATTGCTAAAGTACTTGGAACTTATAAATGGAGTCATCGATTATGTTTAAAGCTTACCTAACCACTTTTACCGAGTTACATACACAAGCTGTTCCCTTGTTGTTAGTGAATGTTTGGGATGCTGCCAGCGCTGTGTTGGTGCAACAGTCTGGTGCAAAGGCACTGGCAACCAGTAGTGCTGCGGTCGCTTGGTCACTAGGTTATCCTGATGGCGAAGCACTTCCTCGAGAGATGTTATTGCATGCGGTGAAAAATATTATACGTATTAGTGTGCTGCCCGTTACTGTCGATATAGAAACCGGCTATAGCCGTAATGCGTCAGAGGTGGTCTCTTTGGTGGCTGAACTTGTTAAACTGGGGGTTGTTGGGATTAATATTGAAGATGGCGATGAGTCACCTGAAATCTTGATAGCCAAGATTAAAGCCATTCGTTCATCGACCTCCTGCAGCAGTATATTTATTAATGCTCGCACTGATGTTTTTTTACACGAGATAGCAGAAAATGATGTGGCTCTTTCTATGGCTAAGATGCGCTTAGTCAGTTATCAAGCTGCTGGTGCAAATTGTGGTTTTATTCCGGGGATCAGTTCAGATAAAATGGCTGCATACTTAGCGGAAGAGCTTGGGATGCCGTTGAACTTTATGGTGGAAGATTTAACGGCATCTAGTATCGATGGCTTGTTTAAGCTTGGAGTATCTAGATTTAGTGTCGGTCCAGCAAGTTTTCTAGCGGCATACTCAGGATTGACAGATAAAGACTATCGACTTAATTATAGTACTGTTAATCAGCTGCTTATGTAATTTTCTCATTTTTTGAATCATGCTAAGCAACCTCAAATGCATGCTTTAATCGGGATAGATAGGCTTTATCTCGACAGATTATTTTGCCTGGACTGTCTGATATTTTTGCCACTGATTGGCTATTACATTGGGTCAGTTTAATCACTATATTCATGGCTTCTACTCCAGGCAAATCACAGGTTAAATTGGTCCCAATACCAAAGCAGGTTTGAGCTCTTCCCTCAAAATATGTAAATATATCGATGGCTTTAGTGATATCGAGTCCATCTGAAAATACCAGCATTTTAACGCGAGGATCGATATCTAACTTGTGATAATGGTTTATTGCTTTTTCACCCCAAATAAATGGATCACCAGAATCTTGACGTAATCCCGTATAAGCTTGTGCTAGCTCAAGGTTGAAATCATGTAAAAATGCGTCCATGGTGATGCAATCTGTTAGTGCGATCCCCAATTTATCAGGGTATTCTTTGAGCCAATTATTGAGCGCCATTTTCTGACTATTTTCTAGCTTGTTTGATAAGGCTTGATGACCTTGAAACCATTCATGGGCTTGGGTCCCGATAGGAGGTAAATTATATTTCTTGGCTAGACAGTAATTACTCGTGCCAACAAGGTGTTGAGGCAACTTTGTTGCCAATGCATGCAATACGTATTCTTGTAAGGATTTTGAAAAACGTCGACGAGTACCAAACTCAATGAGTTTAAAATCAGTTAATTTTTTATCAGTTAATAATTTTATTTTATGTTCTAATTGAATCTCGGCAGCTGATAACCCTTTGTCGGGGTACAAAAATTGGTTACGAATCTCACTGATAATAGCTAAGAGTGGGATTTCCCACAAAATAACCTGATGCCAATATCCCTCAATAGTAATATTTAATTTATTGTTTTTTATAGAGATATTGACTTCTTTAGGGTTAAAACGATATTGGGTTAGATATATAAGATAATCTGCCTTAAATACCTCTAATGTTGTTAAGTAATCTAATTCGTCAGCAGTCAATGAAAGTAAAGCTAACTGGGCAATCTCTTGCCTTATTCTTGTGATGTAAGGTTGTAAGTTTTCTTCATTTCGACAGTAGAATTCAAGTTTAACTTTGGTGTGTGGGTAAAAATGCCATACAGCTTGCTGCATATGGAGCTTATAGGCATCGGTATCTAAAATGCTAGTAATAATAGGGCTGTTCACATGTTATTCCACATTCTGGTCTAATATTAAATTTATTTATGCTTCAGGTGATAAGTAGTCAATATCCTCCTTAGCTAATAAACGATGTTTCATTTTACTTTTATTACAATCTCGATTTTGAGTATTTTTATGAACCGATTTTAAATCTAATTTACCACATTCAGTAGCGAAAACTGTAGCAATAAAAGCGCCTCAGGCCATCGAGTTTGGCCCCTGCTGCTCCTGCCGTAATACACGAAAATAAGAGTAATGGAGGAGATTTTAATGAGAAGGCGACAGCAACACCAATAGAGGGGCCGAGCATTTTCTTTGTTAAAGACCACAAAGTGTCAGAAAATAGAGAGAGCTTAAACTTTATCCCAATGGTATTTAAGCTGGAGCCAATGAATAAAGACGAAAATAACCCCGTGCAGAAATCATCACGTTTTTACGATGAAAAAAAGCCCTAATGGATAAAGTCATGTATTTCATAATGACCTATTTAAGCGAGTCCATTCAGTATCCTTAACTGAATTTATATCGCTAATATTTTTAATTGGGTAATTGAATCATTATAAGTGATATTTATGAACAATCTTGCGATAATTAGCACTTATGTCTATTTCGTTGATGGTTTTGGCTATTTTGTTTGGGATTAATAATTTAATTATTTTATTAAATAAGCAGTATATGACAAGCAGGTATGCAATAAGATACAGAATTATAATTTGAAATGACTAATACGATCTTGTAGGTCGTTTGCAAGTTGATTAAGCTCACCGCAAGCTTCATTAATTGATTTTGCCGCTGTTGCTGCATGATGAGCATAATCTGTAATATTCATGATATTACTATTAACTTCTTTAGTGACGACACTTTGTTCTTCAGTAGAATTAGCAATATTAACATTCATTTCATTAATGGTAGTGATAGATGAGCTAATTAAGTCTAACGACGTACCAGCTTTTGTGACTTTTTCGACACTCATGCTGGCTTGATCTTGGCTTTTTTTCATCACAGTGACAGCTTCAGATACGTGTTGCCTAAATGTTTCAATCATATTATTGATCTCTTGTGTTGAGTTTTGAGTGCGACTGGCTAAAGTTCGCACTTCATCAGCAACAACGGCAAAACCTCGCCCTTGCTCACCAGCTCTCGCTGCTTCAATCGCTGCATTGAGTGCCAATAAGTTTGTCTGTTCTGCAATGCTTTTTATGACATCGAGAACACTACCAATGTCGTTACTTGCTTCTTCTAAGCGATTAACGACATTAGCAGCTTTAGCTATTTCAGATGCTAAATCATTAATTAACAAGATTGTTCCACTGACGACTTCTCTGCCTGAATTGGTTTCGGAATTAGCGTCTATGGCTGCTTTTGCCGCATTGGTTGCATTTTCTGCGACATTTTGTACATTCGAGGTCATTTCATTCATTGCTGCTGCGACAATGTCTGTTTCGGCTTGTTGTTTTAGGGTGCTTTTTTGTGCTTCATCTGTAATTTCAGCCATTTCGTGAGCTGACTTGTATAACATATTCGTGACGCCATTAATTTCTTGCATCATGCTGCGTAATTGTACAACCATGGCTTGCATTGCTTGTTGCAACTGACCTAATTCATCGTTAGATGTAATATCAATATCTTCGCTTAATTGGCCAAGCGCAATGTGATTTAATGACACGACTAAGTTTTCTAGGGGCTTTAGAGAGTGGTTCATGTAAAAATATAATGCAATCACTGCAGAGCAAATAACGATAAATACCGAAAAGTATGACACGAATTCAAATTGTTTTTGTGCTTCATAGCTTTGGGTATAATCTTTCATGCTAACGATCTGTGCGACAGGCTTATTGAATGCATCATAGATAGGTTGCATAGCGACAGAATAAACAATACCGTTATGTTTTAATACAATAACATCACTTTCAGTTAATAAAGGGCGAACGAGATCAATGTCTTTAAACAAAGTGGCGTCACTGGAATAAATCGAGTCCCCCGCTGTATTATATACGGCAACATCAGCATTAATATTACGTTTGAAATCATCTAATGCATCATTGAGAGATTTTCCAAAAATAGCTGCACCGATTGTTTTGCCCCGCATGTAAAGCGGAAATGAAAATGAGATAATAAGATCTCCATTATCATCAACTTCAACACCTCCTTTTATTTTACCTTCCTCGATAGCGTCTTTAACTAGCTGCTTTTGTGTATTACCTGTTTGAACATTAGGTAAGGAAGCTAAAATATTTGCATCTAAATCAGTTATCTGTAATTTGGTTAGAATATGCTGAGCTTGAAGCAAATTATAGGTAGTGTTAACATTCTCTTGCAAGGATTTTATATTGCCCTTTTTAATGGCTTTACGAGTGGCACTATCTCTTGTTAGACCACTAGAGCCAGTAGACATGCTGTCGACATTACTCGCCACTATTTTTTTCCACAGCACTGCTTGTCCAGTATTGATAGCAGATTTAAATCGTTGTTCTATTTGCGCTTGAGACATGTAATTAATGAAAGCAAGTGATAGCGCAACCAGTAGAGTAGATACAATTGACACTAAGGTCATACGAAATCTGAGTGTCATGTTGTTTGCCTTTATTTGATGGATATATGAGGGTTATTCAGTTGGGTAACCAGCGGCTTTCCATGCAGGATATCCATCACGATAGTAATAAACTTTCGTAAACCCCCAGCTAACGGCCTGTGCTGCTGCTTTAGAGCTGCGTAAGCAATTATGGCCATTGCAATACATGACCACAGGCTCATCTTTACCTAGTTCTGCTGAAAGGTTTGCTTCGGTAAATTTTGTTTTGAGTTCTAAGTATTCTGCATCAGGAATACGGCCAGAATCCCAATCTTTACTGCTACGCATGTCAACGAATAACACACTTTGATCAAATAATTCTTTGGCTTTTACTGTGTCGACTGTGGTCGCACCTTCAATGGTTTCTGGAGATTTATCTGCTGCGATAGTGACAGCGCTAATCATTAAAGTGAAGGCTGATAATAGCACTAATAATATCTTTTTCATTTTAATTCCTATTAAAATTAACCAATTACAGCTTTAAGTGTAAATAACATTTAATTTAAGTTGTTACAGTCTAAAAGTATAGGCAACGTATATTTTTTTGCATGTATTTTATTGAGTCGGTATATGATATTGGGTTTCGTATTTAAATTTAGGCATAAAAAAACCGGTCAAGACCGGTTTTTGGGGTAACTTAAAGGATGTCATTAACTTTCTCGTGACATTGCTCTGTAAGCGATATCGGTACGAAAATACACATCATCCCAATGGATTTTATCAACCAGCTCGTAAGCAGACTTTTGTGCTTCTGTCACAGTATTACCAAGGGCTGTAGCACAGAGTACACGACCTCCGTTAGTCACGACTTTACCTTCTTTCATCGTGGTGCCTGCATGGAATACTTTTGCGTTATGATTTCCTAAATCTACCCCCTCTATCACATCGTGCTTGCGATAGGCTTCAGGATACCCTCCTGCGGCTAATACCACTCCGACAGCTGCTCGGCTATCGAATTGCGCTGTGACATTATTGAGTTCACCACGAGTGGCAGCAAGGCACAGCTCTACAATGTCAGATTGAAGTCGCATCATAATGGGCTGCGTTTCGGGATCGCCGAAGCGGCAATTGTATTCCAGCACTTTAGCACTGCCGTCAGGAGCAATCATTAGACCTGCATAGAGAAAACCGGTATAAACATTACCTTCGGCAGCCATTCCATCAACAGTTGGACGGATCACGTTATTGATTGTCCAATCATGTACGGCTTGAGTCACGACGGGGGCTGGTGAGTAGGCGCCCATGCCACCAGTGTTAGGACCATTATCACCATTATCTCGAGCTTTATGATCTTGGCTGGTGGCCATAGCGAGAATATTTTTACCATCTACCATTACGATAAAGCTGGCTTCTTCACCTTTTAGAAACTCTTCGATGACGACACGTGAACCAGCTTCGCCAAATTTATTGCCAGCTAACATGTCTTCCACTGCCGCATCGGCTTGAGCTTGATCTGCTGCGATGATGACACCTTTACCCGCAGCTAAACCATCGGCTTTAATGACAATAGGGAAACCCGTCACCTCAGTCATTTCTATGATGTAGGCTTTAGCAGAGTCAATTTCAGTGAAATTTGAATATGCTGCAGTTGGGATATGATGGCGCGCTAAGAAATCTTTGGTGAAAGCTTTAGATGATTCCAGTTGAGCAGCCCCTTGCGTAGGACCAAAAATGGGTAACCCAGCTTCATGGAAAGCATCGACAACACCGAGGGCTAATGGTACTTCAGGGCCGACGATGGTGATTTCAATGTTAGATTGCTCCGCGAAGGCGACCAGAGAGGTGATATCCTCGACATTAATCGCGATATTTTCCAATTTAGGCTCAAGTTCAGTCCCCGCATTTCCGGGTGCTACAAAGACTTTTTCGACTTTTTCTGATTGTGCTGCTTTCCATGCTAATGCATGTTCACGACCGCCACCACCAATAATAAGTACATTCATAGCTAAATATCTCTCTTTAAAAATGGCAAAACCCTTAATAATATTAAGGGTTAAATGTTGAATTAAACTTTTTCTTATATTTCGGAAATAAGTTTATTGTGTTCTCTTATTACGATCACCGGGAGTACTGGTATTAATGACGGAAATGGCGCATACCAGTAAATACCATGGCCATGCCGTGCTCATCCGCTGCTGCAATGATTTCTTCATCACGAATCGAACCACCAGGCTGAATAATACAGCTAATTCCAGCAGCGGCAGCAGCATCGATACCATCACGGAATGGGAAAAATGCGTCAGATGCCATCACAGAATCTTGCACTTCAAGTCCTTCATCAGTTGCTTTTATGCCGGCAACCTTTGCGCTGTATACTCGACTCATTTGGCCTGCACCAACACCGATAGTCATGCTATTTTTAGCATAAACAATGGCGTTAGATTTAACGAATTTAGCCACTTTCCAACAAAAGATAAGATCTGTCATTTCAGCGGCTGTAGGTTGGCGTTTGGAGACAATAGTTACATCATTGACGTTGACCATACCTTGATCTCTATCTTGAAGTAATAAGCCACCGTTTACACGTTTGTAATCTAGGCTGGTGGTTTTTGTGTTCCACTGCCCACACTCGAGTAAACGCACATTGGCTTTAGTTGCGATAATATCACGAGCGGCTTGGCTTACTTTGGGAGCGATAATCACTTCAACAAACTGACGTTCAACGATTGCACTTGCGGTAGCGGCATCGAGTTCACCATTAAAGGCAATAATACCACCGAAAGCTGATGTTGGGTCTGTTTGGAAAGCACGGTTATAGGCAACAAGAAGGTCCGATCCTGTTGCCACGCCACAAGGATTTGCATGCTTTACGATAACACATGCAGGCTCATTGAATTCTTTAACACACTCGAGAGCAGAGTCTGTATCGGCGATATTATTGTAAGAAAGTGCTTTTCCTTGCAGTTGAACTGCAGTGGCAACAGAAGCTTCATCGAGGTTTGTGTCAATATAAAACGCGGCTGACTGATGGCTGTTTTCACCATAACGTAAGTCTTGCTTTTTGACGAGTTGAGTGTTGTAAGTTCGCGGGAACTGAGAGTTTTCGTGGCACTCATTTTTACTGTGGGCTGGGACTTTAGTACCAAAGTAATTTGCAATCATGCCATCATAGGCCGCTGTGTGTTCAAAAGCTGCAATGGCTAAGTCAAAACGTGTTTCAAGTGTTGTGCTACCTTGATTCGCATTCATCTCTTCGATGACGCGTGCATAATCGTTAACGTTCACTATGATAGTGGTGTCTTTGTGGTTCTTCGCGGTTGAACGAACCATAGTAGGGCCGCCGATGTCGATATTCTCGATGGCATCAGCTAAGGTGCAACCTTCTTTAGCGACGGTTGCTGCAAATGGATATAGATTGACCGCCACTAAGTCGATTGGTTTGATATTGTTTTGTTCCATGACAAGCTCATCGATACCGCGACGTGCTAAAATCCCTCCATGTACTTTAGGGTGAAGAGTCTTAACACGGCCATCCATAATCTCAGGGTGTCCAGTATGATCTGATACTTCAATGACAGGTACACCATTATCCGCTAAAAGGCGTGCGGTACCACCTGTAGAAAGAAGTTCTACGCCTTGAGCATGTAGAGATTTGGCGAACTCAAGGATCCCGGTTTTATCTGAAACACTCAGTAGAGCGCGACGAATGGGTCTGGCATTATTCATTTTGGGTACAGTATCCAGTAGTTATTTTAAGGAGCTTTCGGAAAACAGAGTTATGCAGTATTGGTCATACTAGAATCTGTTTTCCAAAGGTTCCTGATGCTCGCTTTTTGTTCGTGTGACTTTTAAGTTTGGCGCGCGTATTTTAACGCATAATGAATCTTTAGGCTTTTTTTTTATATGTGATATCACAATACGCCTGAGCGAACAAAGACTATATTGTCAGCCTTGCGGCTGGCTTTGGTTGTTTTTCAAGCCATGGTTCAATGTCGTTGATAGAAAAAATGATGGGTCCATATTTATTATGCTTAAAATCCCTTGACCTTAGATTTAACTCTAAGGTTTATACTCTATTATACACAAGACTCATTACGAGCATAGGTAAGGGCTGCATAGATGTATAGAATTGGCGAGCTGGCTAAGCAATCTGAAGTGAAAGCTGACACATTAAGATTTTATGAAAAACATGGTTTGCTGGCACCATCGTCACGTAGCGATGCAGGTTATCGTTTGTATAATGAAAAGGATGCAGAGCGCTTACGTTTTATATTAAGAGCCAAAGCCGTCGGTTTTACCTTGGCTGAAATTGCTGAACTGCTGTCTATTGAGCTGGATAAATCTAATTGGGCTTGCGCTGATGTTAAGGGGCTTGTGGACGTTAAGCTGACGCAAGTGAATGAAAAAATTTCTGAGCTAAATTATTTTAAAATGTCATTGCAACGGCTATCAGATGCATGTTGTGGAGGGCCTGAAAGTGCTGAACATTGCTCCATTTTAGAAGCGTTAGAGTCAAATACAGATAGCATAAAGTGTGAAAATAAGGCGCATCAACATGATGAGCTACAGTATACAAAAAATTGTCAGAGCAAGGGGTCATGATGTTATTTACCAATTTTATAGACTTATTTTTAGATTCAGCGCCTTGGCTGCTGTTAGGGTTAGTCCTAGCGGGCATGTTGAAAATGTTTGTCCCTATGGCTTGGATGGAGAAACAACTGGGTGGCAGTGGTTTTAAGACCATAGTTAAGGCTGCTGTATTAGGTGCACCTTTACCATTATGTTCATGCGGGGTTATTCCTGCAGCGGTTGGCTTAAGGCGTTCAGGCGCTTCAAAAGCTGCGACGACTTCATTTTTGGTATCAACGCCTGAAACAGGAGTCGATTCAGTGACTGTATCTTATGTATTATTGGGTCCATTTATGGCGATTGTGAGGCCTATTGCAGCGGTTGCTAGTGCTATCGTTGCTGGATTATTAGTTGGACGTGATGATCCGGAGGCGCCAATAAAGACAGACTCCAGCCAGCCATCGTCATCATGCTGTAGCAGTAAGAAGATAAAAGCTACAGTTAACACAGCACCTGAGAAAGCAAGTTCTTGTTGTAGCAGCAGTCAGGTTAAAAATGACGTTGTTCAGTCTGCTTCAGATAATCGAACAAAAGATGGGCAAGGCGCTGATGAACATGCTGAAAGTGAATCTTGTTGTGAGTCGACTAAGGATGTTGCGACCGAGTTTAAAGGGACTTCAGTGATAAACCGTATCGGTAAAGGTTTGCATTATGCTGCTACAGATTTGGTTCGAGACACCACGATTTGGTTATTGGTCGGTTTATTTTTTGCGGCTTTGGTGCAGACTTATGTTCCCGCTGATTTCATGGCTAAATGGGGAGACGGGATCTTAGCCATGTTAGTGATGGTGTTGATTTCTATTCCTATGTATATCTGCGCGACTGCATCGACTCCTATTGCAGCAGGGTTATTACTCGCTGGTGTATCGCCAGGTGCTGTATTGGTATTTATGCTGGCTGGTCCTGCTACCAATATTGCAACTTTAGGCGTGGTGGCTAAGGAGCTGGGTAAGCGTGCTCTTTTGGGTTATTTAGGTGGCGTACTGGGGGTGGCATTGGTTTCGGGTGTCTTGGTGAATTATTTAGTCGACACATTTGGTTTTGAAGTGATGCCGCAGATAGGTGAGCAGCATAATCTGTTACCCAGTAGCATAGTATATACATCAGGTGTTGTGCTGATGATATTGATGGGTAAAGTGCTACTTGAAAAGCTTCCGAAAAATTGGTGGCGTAAAGATTGTTGTTCTTAATTCGATGATCAAATTATGATATTAACTACCAGTGGTTAATGACTGGTAGTTAATGACATTAAAATAGAGGACTATATGTTTCGTTAATGATTAAAGCTCATTGATGAAATAGCGCCAGCTTAGTGTTAATGTTGAATGTTAAAATGCATGAACTAAAATTTTCTCAAGGATCGCGTGATTTGCTTCCGGAAACTCATAATTGACTAAATCTGCTTTCGTCACCCAGCGGATCTGCTGATTTTCTAAGCCTGTGGCTTCCCCTTCGAACTGATTAACCAGTTGAATATCAAGTAACACTTGTTTATCAGGGTAATCGTGGCTTATCTCCATAAATGGAGTGCTTGAGGTTAGCGTTAAATTGACCTCTTCTTTTAGTTCTCTTTTAAGTGCTTCAGTAACCGTTTCACCTTGCTCTACTTTGCCGCCAGGAAACTCCCATTTACCACCTTGATGAAGCGTATCAGGACGTTTCGCGAGTAAAATATCTTGGTTGTTATTCATAATAACGCCCACTGCAACATGCACTCTTTTTTTGACTAATTCGGGCATAGGGTTAATCCTCTTTGAAGAAATTACTTTCGTCATAACCTAGATTATCGAGTTCATCAATATCGAATTCAGATTTGACAGGGATAGCATGTTTTTCAGATGCCCAGTCCCCAAGATCAATTAGTTTACAGCGTTCAGAGCAAAAAGGTTTGAATGTCGCTTCGGTATTCCAGAGTACATCTTTCTGGCAGGTTGGGCACTTTACGTGTGTAGGCATGGAAAGCTCAATTAGGTATTTTAGTGTCAGTGTACCACCAAGGGGTTTGAAGAATGACTAATAATATTGGTTTTAAGTGCAGGTGGCTAATTGGAATTGGATTGTTTGATCTGAATGTTTTTGCTGTTCAAATTGAACAAAGTGTATCGCAAAGCGATTTTTGTGGCCACTAATGGTCGGGTAGCAACCTTGTCCTGAATCTATTTTGACACGGACCATTGAGAGCGCTTGATTGCTATTGCCTTGAAAAAAGCCTGCTTGAGCAATTGTGTCATAATATTGAGTTGCTTGCCTTGTTAACTCAAGTAGTATTTTAATCGGAGTTAATAGAGTGTTCAAATCATCGACCCAGAGTAAGTACTCTTGCTGCCGTATATGCCAAGGTTTGGCTAGCCAATAGTGAAGCTGAGGAAGATCGAAATTACAGCATGCTCCTGGCATATTGAATCTTTGTCTTAATGCTGTTAAGAAGCGATCCTGTTTTAGCTTTGCTCCAGGTCGCTCACAAGCTTGAAGCTGTTCTTTGGCTGTGATTAGGCGCGTTAAATAAGCGTCGATTTGTTGTTTGTCTATATGAGGAAGAGTTTGCCAGTGAAAGAGAATTGCTATCTGTTTCTCAAGATCTTGTAAAACTTCACCGCGATAATCACAACGTTCAGTTAATTCACACAGAGAGAAAAGTGGATAGAAACATCTGTGTTGATGATCCTGTTCCACATTGGTTTGTAGCTGCTGAGATAAATAGTCTAAACGAAGAAAGTTTCTGGTTTTCTCATTTAGAGGTTGCTCATAAATCAGTTCTGTCATGATATCAATTAAGCGTTAATTAGGACAATGTTAAATAGTGATTATGCAATGCCATTACTTTGCTTCTCAGTGCTGACTCATCTCCATTATTATCGATAATGTCATCAGCTTTTGATAATTTATCTTTCCTTGAAGCTTGGCTGTCAATAATACTTTGTACTTGGTGTGCAGGTACAGAATCCCTCAATACAGTTCTATTTCGTTGTTGCTCTGGTGAAATATCAACCAAAACTGTTCTGCTCACTAACTTATCTAATCCATTCTCAAATAGCAAGGGAGCGATTAAAATACTATAAGGTGAATGGGTGCTATCGAGTTGTCTGCACATCTCAGTTCTTATTATCGGATGTAATAATGCATTTAACCACTTTAAATTTTCAGGTTCTGAAAAAATACGTTCTCTTAACTTAGCTCTGTTTAAGCTTGCGTCTGGGTTTAGGATCTCGTCTCCGAAGTGTTCAGCGATACGCGCTAAACCTTCAGTGCCAACAGCGACAACTTCACGTGCGACAATATCAGCATCGACGAGATCAATGTCTAACTCGGCGAATATATTTGCAACCGTTGTTTTCCCACTGCCAATTCCACCAGTTAATCCGACTATTATATTTGCCATATTTCGTTTACCTATTAACCGGAAAGTTAGTGATAGTATGCTAAAACATTGAGAGGTACCAAGTATTGATACTGGTGCCCCATATCATGGCTACCCAACCTGCTACTGCTAGATAAGGGCCAAAAGGAATGGGGTTTGAACGGGTTATTTTTTTTGTTAAAATTAGCCCAATGCCCACAATAGCACCGACCAATGATGACAGTAATACGATAATGGGTAATATTTGCCAGCCAAGCCAAGCACCAAAAACGGCTAAAAGTTTAAAATCGCCATGTCCCATTCCTTCTTTACCTGTTAATAATTTAAAGGCCCAAAATACGCTCCATAGACTGATATAGCCTGCGGCTGCGCCAATAACAGCATCCATTGGACTTGAAAATACATGATTTACGTTGATGATTAATCCAAGCCAGAGTAACGGGAGAGTGATTTGATCAGGAAGGAGCATTTCATCAAGATCGATACCAGTCAGTATAATTAAGCCAAATGTCAACGTTGCTGATAAAGCGAATTCAATGGTTGGACCGAAATGGAGTGCAAGAAAGGAAATCACAAGTCCAGACAATAATTCAATGATGGGATATCGTGCTGAAATATGGGTGTGACATGCGGCGCATTTTCCTTTGAGAATGAGCCAACCTAATATAGGGATATTATGCCAAGGTTTAATGTGAGTGTGACATGTAGGGCAGCTAGAGTATGGAATGACGATGTTATACTTTTCTGGATAACCGTCTATTGCTTGCTCTAGTTTTGGCATAATTGGACTAATAATATCTTTATGGTATTCATCTAAATAGTGATTGCACTCTTGTTGCCATTCTCGTTTCATCATGACGGGTAAACGATGGATCACAACATTGAGAAAGCTGCCAATAATGGCTGCAAAGATAAAGCTGATAATGGCAAATAGCCACATGTTATGGCTCATAGTTGAGATAAATTCCGACATGACTTCCTAGTTTCTTCATTGATATGACTGAATCAGTATTCTAACTGATGATCTTACCCATTTGGAAGATAGGCAGATACATGGCGACAATTAATCCACCGACTAAGGTGCCAATGACCACCATCATTATGGGTTCTATTAGACTCGATAGACCGTCGACGGCATCATCGACCTGCATTTCATAAATGTTAGCGACTTTATTCAGCATATTATCGAGAGAGCCAGACTCCTCACCTATCATCACCATCTGGATTAGCATATCGGGGAAGAGGCCAGTTGTTCTCATCGCGACGTTCATCTGCATGCCAGAGGTCACTTCTGATTTAACTTTCAGTAGTGCGTTTCTATAGATAGCGTTACCAGAAGCCCCAGCCGATGACTCTAATCCATCAATAAGAGGTACCCCTGCTGCAAAAGTGGTCGCTAGCGTTCTGGCAAATCTAGCCATGGCAGCTTTATGAAGGATTGGGCCAATTGCGGGTATTTTTAGGACAAATGCATCGACTCTATCTCTAAAGGATTGAGAGTGAAGGTGAGCGCGCCGAAAGAGAAAGACGCTAATAATAATAGCAACAGCAAAAATATACCAAGATGATTGTAAGCCTTCGGAAATATTAATAACAAGCTGTGTAAATGCAGGTAGCTCTGCTCCAAAACCTGCGAATATATCCTGAAATTGAGGAACAACAAAAAGTAATAATAACGTCGTCACACCCACGGCAACAATCACCACAGCAGCTGGATAAAACATGGCTTTTTTAATTTTAGATTTGAGTGCTTCTGCTTTTTCTTTATACATTGCGACACGTTCAAAGACAGCGTCGAGAGAACCAGAATGCTCACCTGCAGCCACCAAATCTACATAGAGATCATCGAAGAATTGTCTATGGGATCGCAGTGCATTTGAGAGTGGAATGCCTGATTCAACTTCACTTAAAATGGTACCTAATAACTCCCGCATTTTATTTTTCTCATGGCCTCGGCCTAACATTTCTATCGTGGTCACCAATGGCACACCTGCTTGGAGCATGGTTGCGATTTGTCGGGTAACCATAGCAATGTCCATTGCTGTGACTTTAGGTTCGCCGAATTTGAGTAATGAGACGGCTTTTTTCTTAACAGACTTAGGGCTGACTCCTTGAGATTTTAATTGATTTTTTATTACCGCAGCATTTTCTCCTCGAAGTTCTCCAGAGGTTTTCTTGCCATCACGGTTGAGTCCTTTCCATTCGAAGGTATAAATTTTAGGTTGGGCTTTAACAGCTGATTTTATTTTTTTTGACTTCTTAGTCGCTATTACCGTGGCCATGCTATTTTCCTTTGTTGCTTCTGTTTAGAGGAAGCTCGATTAGAATTATGTCTCAAAACTGGTGACACGGTTGATCTCAGCAATGCTAGTGACACCTTGGATAACTTTTAGTAAACCAGAGCTGCGCAGATCTTTCATCCCTTGTTCTTTTGCTTGGGTGGCTATTTGTAAAGAGTTGCCTCCTTCCATAATCGTTCTGGCTATTTCATCCGACATTTTCATGACTTCATAGATACCGACGCGTCCTTTATAACCACCAGAGCATAACTCACACCCCATAGGTTTATAGGTGGTGATCCCTTCATCAATATTAACTTGAGAAAATCCGAGCTTTGTTAATTCATGTTTGGGGACATCTTCTGTTTGTTTGCACTCAGGGCAGAGGCGGCGTGCGAGCCGTTGGGCAATGATGAGGTTTACCGAGCTGGCAATGTTATATCCGGGTACTCCCATGTTAATAAGACGAGTGAGTGTTTCTGCAGCTGAATTTGTATGTAGGGTTGATAAGACTAAATGGCCTGTTTGAGCCGCTTTAATGGCGATTTCAGCGGTTTCTAAATCTCTAATTTCACCCACCATGACCACATCAGGATCTTGGCGTAAAAAAGATCTCAGTGCAGCAGGGAATGTCAGTCCTGCTTTCAGGTTGATGTGAACTTGATTGACACCTTCTAGGTTTATTTCTACCGGATCTTCTGCTGTGGATATATTACGTTCTTCGGTATTGAGAATATTGAGCCCAGTATACAAGGACACGGTTTTACCTGACCCCGTGGGGCCCGTCACGAGTATCATGCCTTGGGGTTTGGCGAGCATTTCCTCGTAGAGCTTACGTTGTTCATCTTCGTAGCCTAGTTTTTCGATCCCCAATTGAGCAGATGAGGAGTCGAGAATACGCATCACTATTTTTTCACCCCAAATAGTGGGTAAAGTACTAACACGAAAATCGATAGATTTAGTCCGTGAGAGTTTCATCTTGATGCGGCCGTCTTGAGGGACTCGGCGCTCGGCGATATCTAGTTTAGACATGACTTTTAATCGCGCTGAGATCCGTCCTGATAAGTTAATTGGAGGCTCAGATACCTCGTGTAAGATACCATCGACCCGAAAACGTATGCGATAGCGCTTCTCATAAGGTTCAAAATGAAGATCTGACGCACCTTTACGGATTGCATCGGTCAGAATTTTATTAATATAGATCACTATAGGCGCATCATCACTGCCTTCACCGGCTTGATTATCATCTCGTTTGCTAGTGTCCTCGACCTCGATCCCTGCTAAAGCATTTTCATCTATACCTTCTAAATCGAGTGCTGAAATATCTTCTTCTAGCACCTTTTCTAATGCATGTGTCAGCTTATCATCTTCGACTAAAATGGCTTCAGCATGCATACCTGCACTGAACTGAAAGTCTTCTAAGGCAGTAATATTGGTGGGATCAGAGGTGCCAATGTAAAGTCGAGGGCCGCGTTTAAATAAAGGTAAGCATTTATGTTTCTCGATCAATTTTTTGTTGAGAAAATCTTCAGGAATACTGGCAATATCAAATTCATCTAAATCTAAAAGTGGCGTGCCGTATTCCTCATAGCAGAGTTCGGCAATTTCACGGGCTGAGAGAAGTTTTTCTGAAATGATGGCAGAGACTAGAGGTTGCTTCCCTTGATTAGATTTAGCGATAGCTGATGCTATCTGCTCTTCTGTTAGTAGATTTTGACGAATAAAAAATGTGGATAGACCTAAATGAAGTCCTGCTGTCGGCATTTAATACATCCCGTTTTAGCATTTTATTTAATCTTCGCACCTAAATAATATAGCTGGAATAATCCCAGCTATATTTTTCTAAGTAAATCATTTGATTTATATACCTGCACCATCTTGACATTGAACTGTAGTCGCACCAGATCCAGAAGTCGCAGCGGTGAAGGATACAGCACCAGTAGCCAGTATTGCAGCTGTAACCGCGCAGCTACCTTCATCAAAGGTAATGCTACCACCTACGCCTTCAGCAAATGTCGCGGTTGAACTGAGGGCTGTTACAGTTGTGATATCACTTGCAATTGAGGCGCATGCAACACCTGATTGCACACAAGTCACCGCTTTTGACGTAAATGCACCCAGCCCTTTCATGGCAGCCCCGCCGTGGGCTGAGCCGGTGTAATCTCGATACGCTGGTAGTGCTACCGCGGCGAGAATACCGATGATTGCAACAACAATCATTAATTCAATTAGGGTGAAACCCTTAGTATTATTTAATGTGAAACTTTTCATTTACGCTCTCCGCTGACAAACATCGAATCTTAACGTGTACATATTAGTATAGGACATTTAGCTAGGTTGCTGCCGTGTTAGCAGATTCCCCCCTGAATTCACCTTGACCATGAGCTTGCCAGAGGTGAGTTGGTTACTAAATATATTAATGTGTTTTTTGTTAACGTGTCGTTGTTTTATGGCCATATGCTAAATGTTTATGTTGGTTACACGTGAAGTCGTAACTGCGACTTTTGGCTTTAGTAGTGCGTCATTTTGTTCAGGTAAAGCACCTTGATGTTATTTCCAGCTTTATATTGATAGCGATATTAATATAGAGAGGTTAGGTGCCTACTTAATACGTGCTTAAGAGTAAAATCACCGATATGGCTTTTTTACCTAGATAAAAAGTTAGTACAAGGTTGGCCAGAATGAAATGTTGTCCAACATAAAATATTATTTATGTTGTGTTAATGACTTAATTTTGACGTCGGGGTAGGGTGTTGTATGTTGATAAATACAGATAATAAATAGTGGGCTAAAGGAAGGGTAAGCCTGTGAGTTTTGTTACAGGCTTAGCGATATTCATGAATGTTAACTCTTAAATCGAAGAGATAAGTCTAGTGCTTGAACGTGCTTTGTTAGCGCGCCAACAGAGATATAGTCGACACCTGTCTTTGCAAAGCTGCCAATGGTTTCAAGGGTGACATTTCCGGAGACTTCGAGTTTAGCTTGTTGACTATCAGGTAAACGTTGGTTCAACTCGACCGCTTCAATCATCATAGTGACATCGAAGTTGTCTAGCATGATGATATCTGAGCCCGCTTCTAATGCTTGTTGAAGCTCTAATATGCTCTCCACTTCCACTTCAACTAGTTTGTCTGGGTGTAGCGCTCGCGCTTTGGAAATCGCTTGAGTCATTCCGCCGCAGGCCATAATGTGATTTTCCTTGATAAGGAAAGCATCAAATAGACCGATCCGATGGTTTTTCCCGCCACCACAAGTGACGGCGTATTTTTGGGCACTTCTTAATCCGGGAATTGTTTTTCTTGTATCGAGAAGTGTAGTGTGAGTATGGGCAATCTTGTCGTTGTAGTGTTTAGTGCACGTAGCAACGCCAGACAGAGTTTGTATAAAATTCATTGCTGTGCGCTCACCAGTCAGTATGGTTCGAGCAGGACCTGAAAATTCACAAAGAACCTGATTAGCGACTAATAGATCACCGTCGTCAACATGCCAATGCAAAGCCACATCACCGCCTAGCTGGTTAAACACTTGTTCTGCCCATGCTTTCCCACAAAATACTCCTTCTTCACGGGTGATTAAGCTAGCTTGAGCATATTTATCTGCCGAAATTAATTGTGCGGTAATATCAGCCGATGCTTTATCGAGAGGTTCACCTTTATTTGAAGTGGTGCCATTTTGATAACCTAAGTCTTCCTCAAGTGCGATTTTTACGGCAAGTCTGATGTCATTTTCCAACATGGTTGATATCCTTTAACTACTGCAAATGAACAGATTAAGAGTATGAAAACATCGCTATCAGTTTTAGATTTGACAGCAAAAAAAAATTTATTAGATGATAGCAAATTTGATTTAGAAAGTAGAGTTAGAGGTATAGTAAACATGTCCATGCATTGTTAATGTGTGACGGGCTTTAGGTTTATTTGTGGTTATGATCTAGAGGCTCACCAATGCGCTTCTCAGTTATCATTCTACCTGATAAAGTGTTCATTATTAATGTTAGACATTAGGGGGTTATTTATTGTCTATGAGAGGAGAACTGCCGATTAAATTATATAATGGATGGGTTGATGGTTGTGCTAGAAAGTGTATATCACCTCATTTTAATGCGCGTCCTGACAATGAGGTGAGTTTACTCGTGATCCATAACATTAGCTTACCAGCGGGGTGTTACGGTGGGCCTTATATTGATCAACTGTTTCAGGGGTGTTTGGATATTGAGGCTGATAGAGATTTTGTTGAGCTAAAAGGCTTGGAGGTGTCGGCACATTTTTTGATCCGCAGAAATGGGGAAATTGTACAGTATGTGTCCTGCGAACAACGTGCATGGCATGCGGGAATATCGGAGTATCATGGTCGGCAAGCTTGTAATGATTTCACCATAGGGATTGAAGTGGAAGGCACTGATTTTCAAGATTATACTGGCATTCAGTATCAAGAGCTTACTCGATTGACTCTTGCCTTGTTCGCTACATATCCTATGCTGAATACGGATACAATCGTTGGTCATAGTGATATCGCGCCAGGACGAAAAACGGATCCAGGTGAATGTTTTGATTGGGTGCGTTATAAGACAGGTTTGAGTAAGATGTAGAATCAATAATCTGTAGGTGTTTTTAACGAGTATTTTAGATGGACAATAGAATTTAAGGAATAAATGATGGCACTGTTTTCATTGTTGGTCGCAATTTTGATAGAAAGATTAAAGCTTCTACCCCAATCTTGGCAACTGGATTCAGTACTTGATGTTTACTCAAAATCCTTGTTTGGTAATAAACAACTCACGTCTGATGTGATGATGGTCTTAGCATTGATTTTACCAGCCATCACAGTACAGGTGGCTATGTGGGCTGTCGACGGTTTTTTTTGGGGAGGAGTGAGTCTTATTTTGTGGATAGGGATCTCGATTTTATGTTTTAGCCATCAGAAACAAAGACAATTATTTAAAAGCTATATGCTTGCAGCTTGCCGAGGGGATTCTCAAGCTTGTTATCATTTTGCCGATGAGCTAGACCCTAGTGTGCCATTAGAGGCTATTTCCACAGAAGATTTAGGAACACGAGTTGGTCAAATTGTAGCTTGGTCAAATTATCGTTTTTACGGGGCCGTGGCATTATTTCTTATTATCTTAGGACCCGCGGGTGCCGTTTTTTATTGTACGGTAAGATATTTTAATGATGAAAGTCAAAAGCTTAATTTAGACTTTCCTTTAGTGATTGATGCATTAAAAATACTCGACTGGCTACCGAGCAGAATTTTTGCATTTGGATACGTGCTGAGTGGTCAGTTTTCACATGCTTTTGTGTGTTGGAGGCAGTATGGTTTTTCTATTAGTTGCAGTGCTAGGGATATAGTGATGCAAGTCGCACTAGCTGCTGAACCTCACACTAAGCGTTCATCGGCTCCTATATGCATTCAGGCAACGCTAGCTTTGTTAAAGCTTGGGAAACGTAACTTTCTACTTCTTCTTGTCTGTTTGTCTGTGTTAACGATTTTTGGAGTGGTGACCTAGATCTTTTTTTTAAATAATTGTTATATTTAAATTTTTTTTTGGGGGGTATTAATCTTTTATTCATTTTTTATATGCCTCCGTATCGATATTTCAATTTACCGATAATGGTCTGACCGCTAAGGAATCAATTTTCGGCTATGCTCACACATCATCTATTTGTATGATCTCGAACACAGGCTAGACATTCAAAATGTGATTTGGTAGAGTGCGTCAGTCAATTAAATTGGTAAGACCAATTTACAATAGAAGCTGAGGGCCATATGGCTTATAGCAAAATAAACCAGCCAAAAATATCCGATGTCATTATGGGGCAATTGGAGCAAATGATCCTTGAAGGAAGTCTTCAACCGGGTCAAAAGCTACCACCAGAGCGTGAACTCGCACTTCAGTTCGAAGTATCACGCCCGTCACTACGTGAAGCGATTCAAAAGCTTGAAATTAAAGGTTTGTTGATGCGTCGTCAAGGTGGTGGCACGTATGTTAAAGAGCAATTGTGGCAGAGTTTAGCAGATCCTATAGTGGAATTAATGCATAGCGATTCTGAGAGCCAGTATGATTTGCTTGAATTTCGTCATGCAACTGAAGGTATGATGGCATATTTTGCCGCTCTGCGTGGTACTGATGCTGATATGCAGAATATTCAACAAACAGTAATGGATGTTGAAGCTGCGATAGGTATCGATGATCAAGCTGATGCCATTGTGTGTTTTTATCGCACGATTGCAGAGGCATCACATAACGTTGCAATGCTGCATCTTGTATTAAGTTTATCACCTGTGCTGCATAAAAATGTGGCACAAAATTTAGCGCTTCTTGAGCGAAGAGAGGAAGCTGCCACTATGGCGAATGAACACAGACGAGCTTTACTCGCTGCCATTGTTCGCCGAGATCCCGATGCAGCGCGTGAAGCTTCGAATGAACATTTAAGTTACATTGAAGAAGTTATGTTATCTGTAAGGGAAGAAGACAGTCGGTTGCAGCGAAGTCTGCGCCGTTTAAAAAGCGGTGTTTAAGACCTCAAAATGAGGTCAACATCAGAGCATATTCTGAAAATTCAAATTTCATAACGTATATAGGGAAGGACTGCAAAATGTCTGAACATATGCTACAAGACGTAGATTCATTAGAAACGAATGAGTGGTTATCTGCTCTAGAGTCAGTTGTACGCGAAGAAGGTGTTGAGCGTGCTCAATATATATTAGAACAAGTACTTGATAAGGCACGCTTAGACGGTGTTGATATGGCGACTGGTATCACCACGAACTACATCAATACCATTCCTACAAATCAAGAACCTGCTTACCCTGGTAACACGACGCTGGAGCGTCGTATTCGTTCTGTCATTCGTTGGAATGCGATAATGATTGTGTTACGTGCGTCTAAAAAAGATTTAGACCTCGGTGGCCACATGGCTTCATTCCAATCTGCGGCTTCATTTTATGAAGTATGTTTCAATCATTTTTTTCGTGCTCCAAACGACGTGGATGGTGGTGATCTTGTTTATTATCAAGGTCATATTTCCCCTGGCATTTATTCTCGTGCATTTGTTGAAGGTCGGCTAACAGAAGAGCAGTTAGACAATTTCCGTCAAGAGGTTGATGGTAAAGGGCTTCCTTCATACCCTCATCCAAAGCTAATGCCTGAATTTTGGCAATTTCCAACGGTCTCTATGGGTCTTGGCCCTATGTCAGCGATTTATCAGGCTCGTTTTCTTAAGTACTTAGATGGCCGCGGCTTAAAAAATACATCGGCACAGCGTGTTTATGCTTTTCTTGGTGATGGTGAAATGGATGAGCCTGAATCTCGTGGTGGTATCTCTTTCGCTTCTCGTGAAAAACTAGATAACTTATGTTTTGTGATTAACTGCAACCTACAGCGCCTTGATGGTCCTGTAATGGGTAACGGTAGCATCATTCAAGAGCTTGAAGGTTTGTTTAGAGGTGCTGGTTGGAATGTGGTTAAAGTGATCTGGGGTAACAACTGGGATTCGCTATTAGCTAAAGACACAACGGGTAAGCTATTGCAGTTGATGAATGAAACTGTCGATGGTGATTATCAGACATTTAAATCAAAAGATGGTGCCTATGTGCGTGAGCACTTTTTTGGTAAATATCCAGAAACGGCTGCGTTAGTCTCTGATATGACCGATGTTGAAATTTTTGCACTAAAACGTGGTGGCCATGATTCATCTAAGTTATTTGCTGCATTTAAAAATGCACAAGATACTAAAGGTAAACCGACGGTTATTCTTGCTAAAACCGTAAAAGGTTACGGCATGGGCGAAGCGGCAGAAGGTAAAAACATTGCCCATGGCGTGAAGAAAATGGATATGACTCATGTTATCCAGTTACGTAACCGTCTCGGTCTTGAAGACTTGCTAACAGACGAAAAAGTATCAAAACTTCCTTATCTTACGTTGGAAAAGGGCTCCGCAGAGTATGAATATTTACATGCACGTCGCGAGGCGTTACATGGTTATACACCCCAGCGTCTCCCTAAATTTACTGAAGCATTAGTTCTACCTGAAGTGGATGATTTTCAAACCTTGCTTATTGAGCAAAAGCGTGAAATTTCAACCACAATGGCATTTGTTCGTTCATTAAATATCTTGTTAAAAAATAAAGGTATTGGTAAAAATATCGTGCCTATCATTGCTGATGAAGCACGAACGTTCGGCATGGAAGGACTATTTCGTCAAATCGGAATTTATAATCCAGATGGCCAGGAATACACTCCTGAAGATCGTGGCGTTGTGTCTTACTACAAAGAGGCGACGTCTGGGCAAGTATTGCAAGAAGGTATTAACGAGCTTGGTGCTATGTCGTCATGGGTTGCCGCTGCAACATCATACAGCACTAACGATTTACCGATGATCCCATTTTATATTTACTACTCAATGTTTGGCTTTCAACGTGTGGGTGACATGGCATGGATGGCGGGTGATCAACAAGCTCGTGGTTTTCTATTAGGCGCGACTGCTGGCCGTACGACACTCAATGGTGAAGGCTTACAGCATGAAGATGGTCATTCCCATATTCAAGCGAATACAGTGCCTAACTGCATTTCTTATGATCCTACATTTGCTTACGAGTTAGCCATCATCATGCAAGATGGTATTCGTCGTATGTATGGTGAGACTCAAGAAAACGTGTTTTATTATCTTACTCTAATGAATGAAAATTACGCAATGCCAGCAATGCCAGCAGGCGTTGAAGAAGGGATCCGCAAAGGTATTTATAAACTAGAGTCACATAAAGGCAGTAATAAAGTTCAATTAATGAGCTCTGGTACTATCATGAATGAAGTGCGTAAAGCCGCTCAAGTGCTCAGTGCAGATTACGGTGTTGCTTCAGATGTATATTCAGTGACTTCTTTTAACGAGTTAACTCGTGAAGGGCAGGACGTAGAGCGTTTTAATATGCTTCACCCTGAGGCTGAGCCAAAGCAAGCTTATATCACTCAAGTGATGGGAAGTGAGCCTGCGATTGCGGCGACAGATTACATGAAGAATTATGCTGAACAAGTGCGTGCATTTATGCCTTCAGAAACATTCAAAGTGTTAGGTACAGATGGCTTCGGTCGTTCTGACAGCCGTGAAAATCTACGTCGTCATTTTGAAGTGAATGCTGGTTACGTTGTGGTAGCAGCATTGAGTGAGCTCGCAAAACGTGGTGATATTGAAAAGTCAGTCGTTGCACAAGCCATTGCTAAATTTAACATCGACACTGACAAGACAAACCCGCTATACGCGTAAGAGGCAATATATAATGACAATCGAAATTAATGTACCAGATATCGGTGCGGATGAGGTTGAAGTCACAGAGCTCCTTGTTAGCGTTGGTGACAAGGTTGAGCAAGAACAGTCTTTGATCTCTGTTGAAGGAGATAAAGCAGCGATGGAAGTGCCAGCATCGAAAGCTGGCATAGTGAAAGAAATGAAAGTGGCAGTGGGTGATAAGGTCTCGACCGGTTCATTGATTATGATTTTTGAATCAGATGTGACTTCGGTAACAGCGCCTTCTGCAGAGTCCGTTGCAGTAGCGGCTCCTGTTGTGGCAGTATCTGCTGAGCTGAAAGAAGTTCATGTCCCTGATATTGGTGACGATGAAGTTGAAGTGACCGAAATCTTAATTAGCTTAGGTGACAGTGTTTCTGAAGAACAGTCGCTAATGAGTGTTGAAGGTGACAAAGCGTCAATGGAAGTACCGGCTCCGTTTGCGGGGACACTGAAAGAAATTAAGGTTGCCGTAGGTGATAAAGTCTCTACAGGCAGTTTGGTTATGGTTTTTGAAGTGGCTGGCTCTTCATCAGCTGCAGCTCCAGTGGTTGTCCCTGTCGCGGCTCAGGCTTTATCAACTGCGGTATCGGTACAAGATGTCAATGTACCTGATATTGGTGGTGATGAAGTTGAAGTCACTGAAATAATGGTTAATGTTGGTGATACGGTCACGCAAGAGCAATCTCTGATCAGTGTTGAAGGTGATAAAGCTTCTATGGAAGTGCCAGCGCCTTTTGCCGGCAAAGTAACCGAAATTAAAATTAGCATAGGCGATAAGGTTGCGACAGGATCGTTAATCATGACGTTTGAAACTGCTGGTTCAGTTTTGATTGCGGCTCCCGTAGCAATACCTGCTCAAGCACCTCAAATAGCCACAGCTCCTGCTGTTAATAATGCAGCATCAGCGAAAGAAGATTTTGTGGCTAACACAGCTTATGCTCATGCATCGCCTGTGATCCGTCGTCTTGCTCGTGAGCTTGGGGTCAATTTAGCGAACGTAAAAGGGACTGGCCGTAAACATCGCATCGTTAAAGAAGATGTTCATAACTATGTTAAAGCGGCAGTAAAAGTTGTTGAGTCAGGCAATGCTAGTAAAGGTGGTAAGAGTGAATTAGATTTGCTGCCATGGCCAAAAATTGATTTCAGCAAGTTCGGTGAAATTGAAAGTAAGCCGCTCTCGCGCATTCAAAAAATATCGGGTGCAAACCTGCATCGAAATTGGGTGAAAATCCCCCATGTGACTCAGTGGGATAATGCTGATATCACCGAGCTTGAAGTATTCCGTAAAGCACAAAATACTGCGGAAGCGAAAAAAGACTCAGGTATGAAGATCACGCCATTGGTGTTCATTATGAAAGCGGTCGCTAAAGCGCTTGAAGCATTTCCCACATTTAACTCATCTCTTTCTGAAGACGGCGCGAGCTTAATCATGAAAAAGTATGTGAATGTTGGGATTGCAGTTGATACGCCTAATGGTTTAGTGGTTCCTGTTTTCAAAGACGTGAACAAAAAAGGCATTCATGAACTGTCCGATGAACTTAAAGTTGTGTCTCAAAAGGCCCGTGGTGGTAAATTGACCTCTGCTGATATGCAGGGGGGCTGTTTTACTATTTCAAGCTTAGGAGGAATTGGTGGTACAGCATTTACGCCGATTGTAAATGCGCCAGAAGTTGGTATTTTAGGTGTGTCTAAATCTGAAATGAAGCCTGTTTGGAATGGTAAAGAGTTTGAAGCACGTTTGATGTTGCCGCTTTCTCTTTCTTATGATCACCGAGTGGTTGATGGTGCAGAAGGTGCGCGATTTATTACGTATCTGAATAGCTGTTTATCAGATATTCGCACGCTAGTTTTATAATATTGAAGGCTGCTTAATGTAAGCAGCCTTTTATGTTTAACACGTAAGTGAATGATTGTTATCTGTGTCAAACACGGGGTAAAATGCAGCCACTTACAGAAGATTAATGTTCAATAGCTGACTCTTAACCGTTTTACGTTATATTCGTCAGCGCAATGACAAAAAATAGAGGAAGAGATGAGTAACGAAATCAGAACTCAGGTAGTAGTACTAGGTGCAGGCCCAGCAGGATATTCAGCTGCTTTCCGCGCGGCAGATCTAGGTTTAGATACCGTTATTATTGAGCGTTTTAGTACACTTGGAGGTGTATGTTTAAATGTAGGCTGCATTCCTTCAAAAGCACTATTACACGTATCTAAAGTAATTGAAGAAGCGAAAGCTATTTCATCGCATGGTGTTGTGTTCGGCGAGCCACAAATTGATTTAGACAAGCTTCGTGAGTATAAAAAAACAGTGATTGGTCAGTTGACTGGTGGATTAGGCGGAATGTCTAAGATGCGTAAGGTTGATGTTGTTAATGGATTGGGGAAATTTACAGGTCCAAACACAATAGAAGTCAGTGGTGAAGACGGCGTTAAAGTTATTCATTTTGAAAATGCGATCATCGCAGCAGGATCACGTCCAATCAAACTGCCATTTATTCCACATGACGATCCACGTATTTGGGACTCAACCGACGCACTAGAGCTTAATGAAGTGCCTGGTAAGCTTCTTGTTATGGGAGGAGGTATTATTGGCCTTGAGATGGGCACAGTATATTCTTCTTTGGGTAGCCAGATTGACGTGGTTGAAATGTTTGATCAAGTGATTCCAGCTGCTGATAAAGATATCGTTCGCGTCTATACCAAGCAAATTAAGAAAAAATTTAATTTAATTCTTGAAACCAAAGTGACGGCCGTTGAAGCGAAAGAAGACGGTATTTATGTGACGATGGAAGGAAAGAAGGCTCCAAAAGAGCCAGTTCGTTATGATGTTGTGCTTGTGGCTATTGGTCGTTCACCAAACGGTAAATCACTTGAAGCTGAGAAAGCGGGTGTGAATGTCGATGAGCGCGGCTTTATTAATGTTGATAAGCAAATGCGCACAAATGTGCCAAATATTTATGCTATTGGCGATATTGTGGGCCAGCCAATGCTTGCGCATAAAGGTGTTCATGAAGGCCATGTGGCTGCTGAAGTCATTTCTGGCCTTAAGCATTTCTTCGATCCTAAGGTTATTCCTTCGATTGCATATACCGATCCTGAAGTCGCATGGGTTGGTCTTACAGAGAAAGAAGCTAAAGAGCAAGGTATTGCTTATGAAACAGCGACTTTCCCTTGGGCTGCAAGTGGCCGTGCTATCGCATCTGATTGTAGCGAAGGCATGACTAAGCTTATTTTTGATAAAGAGACTCATCGTGTTATCGGTGGAGCTATTGTTGGTGTTAACGGTGGTGAGTTATTAGGTGAAATCGGTCTTGCGATTGAGATGGATTGTGATGCCGAAGATTTAGCGTTAACCATTCATGCCCATCCTACGCTTCATGAGTCCGTCGGTCTTGCTGCAGAAATTTATGAAGGTTCAATTACAGATTTGCCGAACCCAAAGGCAAAAAAAAAGAAGAAGTAGTTTGAATGTAGTTTGATAACATAAAGGCGCTTTATTAGCGCCTTTTTTGTGGGTCGAATATGTAAAGTATTTTTTGATACAATACGGCAGCCTCTAAAGTCGACTAATGAAGAGATAAGCCCTTATGATACGTTTTATCGCACTATTTTTAATTTTTTGTTTTATCTCGATGCAAACATATGCAGAAGTGCGGCCTAAAATAGGATTAGTACTCAGTGGGGGTGGGGCAAAAGGAGCGGCTCATATTGGTGTGCTTAAAGTACTAGAAGAAAACAGAGTACCCGTAGACTATATTGTTGGAACCAGCATTGGCGCTTATATCGCAGGTATGTATGCATTAGGGTATAGTGCAACAGAAATTGAAAAGATCATGATGAATGAATCTTGGTCTGATGGTTATTCAGATACAATTCCAAGGGAGTCACTAGGTTACCGTAATAAGCAGCAAAGGGATCGATTTAATATTCCATTAGATATGGGATATAGCGATGAAACAGTCAAGTTGCCTAACGGTTTTCTCCGTGGTCAGACCATGTCCCAGCTGCTGCAACGCTCTACTGGCTTAGTGCATCAATTCGGACATTTCGATGAACTGGCTATTCCTTATCGAGCTGTTGCAACGGATCTAGAAACTAGCGAAGCGGTTATTCTTGTTGAAGGTAGTATTGTCAAGGCGATGCAGGCATCGGCAGCGGTACCAGGTGCATTGCAGCCCATTGAATATCATGGCAAACTTTTAGTTGATGGTGGAATTGCCAACAATATGCCAGTTGATGTGGTCAAAGCATTAGGTGCTGACATCGTTATTGCTGTTGATATTGGATCATCTCTCGTTAAAAAAAATGAGCTTGATAGTACGGTTGCTGTGCTTAATCAGCTATCAACTATATTGACGAATGCGAGTACTGCAAGGCAGAAATTATTACTGAGTGAGGATGATATTCTAATCCGTCCTGAAGTGGGGGATATGAGTACCACTGATTTTGACATTATGCCTCAGGCTTTTTCTTTAGGTGAAAAGGCGGCGTTAACGCATGTATTAAGCCTTAAAGGTCTGAGTATTGGTGAGGTTGAATATGCTATTTATAACAAAAATAAACAGCGTATTAGCAGGCGTTGGCTCGATAGTAGTCAGCGACCGTTAGTTAAATTAGTATTTAACAATGATTCGAAAGTCAGTGAGTCTTTATTAAGAGAGAGCTTAGATCTTCATGAAGGCGATGTTGTTTCAAAAGAGCAGCTTAATAAAGCGATTGCAAATGTTTATTCGTTGGATAAATTTGAGCACGTTAATGCTGAGTTTATGGATACAGATCAAGGTCGGGTACTGACTGTCAATACTAAGGCTAAATCGTGGGGGCCAAATTATTTTGATATTGGCTTTAGCTGGGAAGACGATCTTTCTGAGGATTCGAATATAGCATTAGATTTTTCTTATACTATGAATAACCTCACAGATACTGGAGGTGAGTGGCGCAATGAGATCCGATTAGGCTTAGAAAAACTGTTATCGACCGAGTTTTATCAGCCTTTAGATTACGAACAAGATTTCTATACGCGTACTAAATTGTCTTATGAGCTACAAGATAAAGATGTGTACTTGAATAACACTCGTCTGTTAAGAATGGTACAAACGACATACACAGCAGATGCTGGTATTGGTTACTATTATACCAAAAATGGAATGGTTGAAGTTGGATTGATAGGTGAAAAAGGAAAATTAAAAAATGATATATTGCTTGGTCAGTTTAAGTATAAATCTTATGGTGCCTATTTTAAATTAGGTTTCGATGATCTTAATAGTATGAGCTTTCCAACTTCCGGTAATCGTTTTACTTTGAATATGTATTATAGAAACGAAAGTTCAAGCGAAACTGAATTGATTGGTTGTTCAGGTGACTTTGAATTGATTAACTGTTCAGAGCTGTCAGAGCTGATTGGTCATTTAGATCACTCTTTGCAGATAGAAGCTGATTGGCGAGGTGCATTGAGTCTAGGTAATCATGCGTTCGTAGGCATTGGTTCATTTGCGACAGTGGATAGCGAAAACAGCTTTAGTCCTCATTTAACTGAGTTAGGTGGCTTTCTTAATTTATCTGGTTATCACAAAAACTCGTTAGTGGGCACCCATAAGGTGTTTGGTGCTTTTGTGTACCAATATGATCTAGGTCGAGATGTGTTGGGGATGACCGATTACCCTCTATATCTTGGTTCAAGTATAGAGGCGGGCAATGTCTGGAGTAATAAAGAAAGTGTCGATCTTGACGATCTTATTTATTCAGGTAGTTTATATTTTGGTACAGATACGACGATGGGGCCAGCTGCATTAGGTGTTGGTTGGGCCGACAGTGGTGACATGACTATTTTCTTATTTTTAGGTAAAAGTTGGTAAGTCATAAAAAGTAACAAAAAACTAATTGGATATGGGATAGGCACTATGTTATACCGTTAATCAATTCTGATAGTCCAAATAATAACACCCAACATTTATTCAGCGAGAATTATAATGAAAAGAGCAAGTAAACAGGCAGTTCTTATTGGTTTGAGTTTAGGGATAATATCTTGTAGTAGCAATGAACCTACTCGACCAGAACCCCATTTCCCAATTTCTGGTGTTGAAAAAGTGAATTTTGACACATCCGTACGCCATCAAGATGATTTTTATTACAGCGTTAATGGACATTGGCTAGCGAATACTCCTATTCCTGATGACAAATCTAATTACGGTGCTTTTTCAGTTCTTTATGAACAGAGTCAAGATGCATTGAAAAAAATCATAGATGATGCAATGTTAAAACCAAATAAACTTGAGGGGTCGAGTGAGCAAAAGGTTGGTGACTTTTATGCTAGTTATATGGATATTAATATTGTTGAACAGTTAGGGATTTCACCATTGAGCGAACAGCTTTCAGGTATTGCTCTGGCTAAAACTCATAATGACATTGCAAGTTTAATGGGGAGCTTGCTTTTAAGTGGGGTGAAAATCCCACTGGGATTTTACGTCAACAATGATGCTAAGAACTCGACTCAATATGCTGTTTACTTACAGCAGTCAGGATTGACTCTCCCAGATCGCGATTATTATTTAAAAGATGATGATAAGTTTGTTGCTAATCGAACAGCATTAAATGCTTACGTGACTGCTATTATGACTCAGGCTGGTAGCACCGATGCGAAACGTATTGCGATGAGCGTGGCTAAAATTGAACACTTTATTGCCGAAAGTCAATGGAGCCGTGTTCAATCGCGTGATGCTAATAAAAGTTACAATAAGATGGATCGAGCTGATTTACAGTCAAGCATGCCTGAGTTTGATTTTGTGACATTTGCAGCGAGTGCAAGTATAGCGGGAGTAGAAGAAGCCATTGTTCGTCAAAAATCCTATTTAGAAAAACTGGGTCAACATTTTACTGATTTTACCGTTAATGAATGGCAGGACTATTTGTCATTTCATTTAGTCGATAGTTACGCTGAACTACTAAGCCAGAACTTTGTCGACTTACATTTTAGTTTTCACAGTAAAACATTGATGGGGATTGAAGCTCAGAAACCACGTTGGAAGAGAGCGGTTAATGCCGCAGATCAAGTTATTGGTGAGTTGGTAGGCAAAGAATATGTTAAACAGCATTTTAAACCTGAAGCTAAAGATAAGATGGAGTTACTCATTAAAGATCTGATTAAAGGTTTTGAGGTGAGTATCAATGAACTTGAGTGGATGACAGCAGAAACTAAGGTTGCTGCACAACAAAAGCTCGCTAAATTCACCTATAAAATAGGTTATCCAGATAAATGGAAAGATTACACGGCGTTAACGATTAAGTCAGATGAGTTGGTGGGCAATTTTAAGCGTTATGCTCAGTTTGAATATAAGACCATGCTTGATAAGTTGGGTAAACCGATAGATCGCACTGAATGGCATATGACCCCACAAACGGTTAATGCCTATTACAGTCCAGTAATGAACGAAATTGTATTCCCAGCAGCAATACTTCAACCACCATTTTTTAATATTGATGCTGATGATGCGATAAATTTTGGGGCTATAGGTGCTGTTATTGGTCATGAGATCAGTCATGGCTTCGATGACCAAGGGGCAAAATATGATGGTGACGGAAACTTACGTGATTGGTGGACTGATGTTGATCGTAAAGAGTTTAAAAAACGTAGTGATCAACTTTCTGCTCAATACTCACAATATGAAGCATTACCAGGTCAATATGTAAACGGTGATTTGACTTTAGGTGAAAATATAGGTGATCTTGGAGGACTTACTGTCGCAGCTCGTTCATACCACCTCAGTCATAATGGCGATGAAGCATTAGTGATTGATGGATTAACACCAGAGCAAAGGTTATTTATTGGTTGGTCACAAGTGTGGCGCCGCAACTACCGCGATGAAGAGTTAGGTCGTCGTTTAATGACAGATCCACATTCACCTAGTCATTTTCGAGCAATGGGAACACCAAGGAACATCACTGCATTTTACCAAGCTTTCGATTTGAAAGAGGGTGATAAAATGTTTTTAGCGCCAGCAGATAGAGTTAAAATTTGGTAGGCAGTAAATAATGAGCAATAGAAAGCCCATTATTAAATGGGCTTTCTTATGTCTAATACTGACTGATGTCATATTACTATCGTAAAAGTCGGTCAATATGAATGATGAATATGGCTCTATTTCATGATAAAAACCTTAATTGTGGATAAGTTAGGGGGTAAGTAGTGAGTATGATGTGGCTAACGATGTTATTGCAAAAAACATCATATTTAAGTGAAAAAAGCGCTTGTACTCTGCGGTGATATCCCTATAATGCGCAACCACTGACACGGCACAGCAGGCCAACGAGATAGCGTAAACGCTAAGGAGTAAGGGACTTGCAGCAGTGTTAGAGATTGAACTTTCAATAGAAAGCTTAGTCAGGTGAAAAGCGGTTTAAGTGGTTCATTGATGTAGCCTAACACGAAAGTGTACAAGAAAACGTCAATTGAAAATCTTCTTAAAATAAGCGCTTGACGCCAACGATGGAGCGTGTAGAATACGCCTCCTCAAGCCAACGACCTAGCGTCTAACGGCAGTATCTGAAAGATTGGTACTAACGCTCTTTAACAATCTGAGACAAGAAATCTGTGTGGACACTCACAGGTATTGAGTTATTCGAAACTGCCTCTTTTTTCTAGTAAAAAGTGAGGCAGTCAAAAAATTTCTCAATGAATGAGTGTTCATAGATTCGAACCTAGTTTGAATCAATATGTACAATCGTTGTTAATGCTCTTATGAGTGTTGTAAATGACATCAGAATTCATTGAGCCGCTGAGTCCTTAACGGGGTTTAGCAAAAAACTTTAATTGAAGAGTTTGATCATGGCTCAGATTGAACGCTGGCGGCAGGCCTAACACATGCAAGTCGAGCGGAAACGAAGATAGCTTGCTATCAGGCGTCGAGCGGCGGACGGGTGAGTAATGCCTAGATATCTGCCTAGTCGTGGGGGATAACAGTTGGAAACGACTGCTAATACCGCATACGCCCTACGGGGGAAAGGAGGGGACCTTCGGGCCTTCCGCGATTAGATGAGTCTAGGTGGGATTAGCTAGTAGGTGAGGTAATGGCTCACCTAGGCGACGATCCCTAGCTGGTCTGAGAGGATGATCAGCCACACTGGGACTGAGACACGGCCCAGACTCCTACGGGAGGCAGCAGTGGGGAATATTGCACAATGGGCGAAAGCCTGATGCAGCCATGCCGCGTGTGTGAAGAAGGCCTTCGGGTTGTAAAGCACTTTCAGCGAGGAGGAAAGGTTGGTCGTTAATAGCGGCTAGCTGTGACGTTACTCGCAGAAGAAGCACCGGCTAACTTCGTGCCAGCAGCCGCGGTAATACGAGGGGTGCAAGCGTTAATCGGAATTACTGGGCGTAAAGCGTACGCAGGCGGTTTTTTAAGCCAGATGTGAAAGCCCCGGGCTCAACCTGGGAATTGCATTTGGAACTGGGGAACTAGAGTCTTGTAGAGGGGGGGTAGAATTTCAGGTGTAGCGGTGAAATGCGTAGAGATCTGAAGGAATACCGGTGGCGAAGGCGGCCCCCTGGACAAAGACTGACGCTCATGTACGAAAGCGTGGGGAGCAAACAGGATTAGATACCCTGGTAGTCCACGCCGTAAACGATGTCTACTCGGAATTTGGTAACTTAGTTACTGGGTTCCCAAGCTAACGCATTAAGTAGACCGCCTGGGGAGTACGGCCGCAAGGTTAAAACTCAAATGAATTGACGGGGGGCCCGCACAAGCGGTGGAGCATGTGGTTTAATTCGATGCAACGCGAAGAACCTTACCTACTCTTGACATCCTCAGAACTTACCAGAGATGGTTTGGTGCCTTCGGGAACTGAGAGACAGGTGCTGCATGGCTGTCGTCAGCTCGTGTTGTGAAATGTTGGGTTAAGTCCCGCAACGAGCGCAACCCTTATCCTTATTTGCCAGCGGGTCATGCCGGGAACTTTAGGGAGACTGCCGGTGATAAACCGGAGGAAGGTGGGGACGACGTCAAGTCATCATGGCCCTTACGAGTAGGGCTACACACGTGCTACAATGGTCGGTACAGAGGGTTGCAAAGCCGCGAGGTGGAGCTAATCTCACAAAGCCGGTCGTAGTCCGGATTGGAGTCTGCAACTCGACTCCATGAAGTCGGAATCGCTAGTAATCGTGGATCAGAATGCCACGGTGAATACGTTCCCGGGCCTTGTACACACCGCCCGTCACACCATGGGAGTGGGCTGCACCAGAAGTAGATAGCTTAACCTTTCGGGGAGGGCGTTTACCACGGTGTGGTTCATGACTGGGGTGAAGTCGTAACAAGGTAGCCCTAGGGGAACCTGGGGCTGGATCACCTCCTTACCTATACGACTAACTCAATATTTGCTGAGTGTTCACACAGATTACTTGTTCTTGTTAGAGCGAGTGGCACGCCTTTACGGTGATGCTTGTTCTTTAAAAATTTGGAAAGCTGATAGTGTTAATGTGAAAGGGACAGTGAATGGCTTATGTTGTTTGTTGTTAATAGCATTAATGCGAAAATAAATAATTGAGTTCTCAAACACTTAAATCAAGTGCGGAATGATTTACCTTAGGGTAATGAGTTCAAGAGTATTCTTTTGGCGAAAGTAAACACCATTAGTTGCGATACATCTCGTTCAAACTACCCGTTTGAACAATAGATAATATTAGCGCAGCGAGTTTGGTCTTAGGCAAGGCGCGAAAGTGAGCGAGAAAAGCATGTAGCAGCGCTACATAACTGACAAGCGAACTTGAGTAACGCCGCATAAGGGCAAAGTAGCAAGCGAATAAAAACCTATGTGGGTTGTATGGTTAAGTGACTAAGCGTATACGGTGGATGCCTTGGCAGTCAGAGGCGATGAAGGACGTAGTAACTTGCGAAAAGCGTTGGCGAGCTAGTAACAAGCATTTGAGCTAACGATATCCGAATGGGGAAACCCACATGCATAAGCATGTATCACGACATGAATACATAGTGTCGTGAGGCGAACCCGGGGAACTGAAACATCTAAGTACCCGGAGGAAAAGAAATCAACCGAGATCCCCCTAGTAGCGGCGAGCGAACGGGGGTTAGCCCTTAAGTCTATGGGGTGTTAGTGGAATGTGTTGGAAAGCACAGCGGCACAGGGTGATAGCCCCGTACATGAAAAACTAACCATAGATGAAAACGAGTAGGACGGGACACGTGACATCTTGTCTGAACATGGGGGGACCATCCTCCAAGGCTAAATACTCCTGACTGACCGATAGTGAACCAGTACCGTGAGGGAAAGGCGAAAAGAACCCCTGTGAGGGGAGTGAAATAGAACCTGAAACCGTATACGTACAAGCAGTGGGAGCGGTCCTTGAGACCGTGACTGCGTACCTTTGTATAATGGGTCAGCGACTTACATTTTGTAGCGAGGTTAAGCGAATAGCGGAGCCGTAGGGAAACCGAGTGTTAACTGCGCGTTTAGTTGCAAGGTGTAGACCCGAAACCCGGTGATTCTATCCATGGGCAGGTTGAAGATTGAGTAACATCAATTGGAGGACCGAACCGACTTATGTTGAAAAATGAGCGGATGACTTGTGGATGGGGGTGAAAGGCCAATCAAACCGGGAGATATCTGGTTCTCCTCGAAAGCTATTTAGGTAGCGCCTCGAGCGAATACCATTGGGGGGTAGAGCACTGTTAAGGCTAGGGGGTCATCCCGACTTACCAACCCTTTGCAAACTCCGAATACCAATGAGTACTACTCGGGAGACACACGGCGGGTGCTAACGTCCGTCGTGAAAAGGGAAACAACCCAGACCGTCAGCTAAGGTCCCAAAGTTATTGCTAAGTGGGAAACGATGTGGGAAGGCTTAGACAGCTAGGATGTTGGCTTAGAAGCAGCCATCATTTAAAGAAAGCGTAATAGCTCACTAGTCGAGTCGGCCTGCGCGGAAGATTTAACGGGGCTAAGCAATACACCGAAGCTACGGGTGTGCATCTTTGATGTACGCGGTAGAGGAGCGTTCTGTAAGCCGTAGAAGGTGAAGGGGTAACCCACGCTGGAGGTATCAGAAGTGCGAATGCTGACATGAGTAACGATAAAGGGAGTGAAAAACTCCCTCGCCGAAAGACCAAGGGTTCCTGTCCAATGTTAATCAGGGCAGGGTGAGTCGACCCCTAAGGCGAGGCCGAAAGGCGTAGTCGATGGGAAACGGGTTAATATTCCCGTACTTCTGCTAACTGCGATGGAGAGACGGAGAAGGCTAGGCTAGCGCGGCGTTGGTTGTCCGCGTTTAAGGTAGTAGGCAGTATTCTTAGGCAAATCCGGGAATACGCATTAAATTGCGATGCTGAGAGCTGATGACGAGTCACTAAGGTGATGAAGTAGTTGATGCCATGCTTCCAGGAAAATCTTCTAAGCTTCAGGTTAGTAGGAATCGTACCCCAAACCGACACAGGTGGTTGGGTAGAGAATACCAAGGCGCTTGAGAGAACTCGGCTGAAGGAACTAGGCAAAATGGTACCGTAACTTCGGGAGAAGGTACGCTCCTGTTGGTGATAAGACTTGCTCTTTAAGCTGACGGGAGTCGCAGATACCAGGTGGCTGCAACTGTTTATCAAAAAACACAGTACTGTGCAAACTCGCAAGAGGAAGTATACGGTATGACGCCTGCCCGGTGCCGGAAGGTTAATTGATTGGGTTATCTTCGGAGAAGCTCATGATCGAAGCCCCGGTAAACGGCGGCCGTAACTATAACGGTCCTAAGGTAGCGAAATTCCTTGTCGGGTAAGTTCCGACCTGCACGAATGGCGTAATGATGGCCACGCTGTCTCCAGCCGAGACTCAGTGAAGTTGAAATTGCGGTGAAGATGCCGTATACCCGCGGCTAGACGGAAAGACCCCGTGCACCTTTACTATAGCTTGGCACTGAACATTGAACCTACATGTGTAGGATAGGTGGGAGACTATGAAGTTGGGACGCTAGTTCTGATGGAGTCAACCTTGAAATACCACCCTTGTAGTTTTGATGTTCTAACTCTGGCCCCTGAATCGGGGGTTGAGGACAGTGTCTGGTGGGTAGTTTGACTGGGGCGGTCTCCTCCCAAAGAGTAACGGAGGAGCACGAAGGTTGGCTAAGTACGGTCGGACATCGTACGGTTAGTGCAATGGCATAAGCCAGCTTAACTGCGAGACATACACGTCGAGCAGGTACGAAAGTAGGTCATAGTGATCCGGTGGTTCTGAATGGAAGGGCCATCGCTCAACGGATAAAAGGTACGCCGGGGATAACAGGCTGATACCGCCCAAGAGTTCATATCGACGGCGGTGTTTGGCACCTCGATGTCGGCTCATCACATCCTGGGGCTGAAGTCGGTCCCAAGGGTATGGCTGTTCGCCATTTAAAGTGGTACGCGAGCTGGGTTCAGAACGTCGTGAGACAGTTCGGTCCCTATCTGCCGTGGGCGTTGGATGATTGAAGGAAGCTGCTCCTAGTACGAGAGGACCGGAGTGGACGAACCGCTGGTGTTCGGGTTGTTATGCCAATAGCATTGCCCGGTAGCTACGTTCGGAATCGATAACCGCTGAAAGCATCTAAGCGGGAAGCGAGTCCTAAGATGAGTCATCCCTAGGGATTTAATCCCTTTAAAGAGCCGTTCGAGACTAGGACGTTGATAGGCAGGGTGTGTAAGCGTTGTGAGGCGTTGAGCTAACCTGTACTAATGACTCGTAAGGCTTAACCATACAACCCAGATGGGTTTTACTTCTAAGAAGTTTGTGGTTAATGAGTGATTACAGAGCACAAAAGAATACCAATTTGATTTAAGTTGGTCATAAAATGCTCCTGCATTTATGACATACAGTACATCCGTGTACTAAACCCAATTATATTTATTTAACAGCTTTTCGAATTTAGTTATTTGGTTAATTACGCAGGAAATTGTTTGGCTGACAAAGCCGTAACGAGCGAAGCGCTGCGTGTACTTTAGTACACAAGCACTGGAGCGAGGAAACAATGCCGTTAGACGAATAATTAACCAGTAAGAATTTGTCTGGAAACCATAGCATTGTGGCACCACCTGATCCCATCCCGAACTCAGAAGTGAAACGCAATCGCGCCGATGGTAGTGTGGGGTCTCCCCATGTGAGAGTAGGTCATTTCCAGGCGCCTATTTAAGTAGAGAAGCCACCTTATTAAGGTGGCTTTTTTGCGTTTGGACTGTTAATAGTTTGACACTTCATTTGGCGTATCTAATGTTATTCTAGGCAGGTGGCTTATCCACTTAAGCACGTACAATGCCTACTTCGATCTCAACCCGCCGCTAAGCGGACTCCCCAGTTCAGCGACAGTGCGTCGTTACAAAGCAGCTGAATGCGATGCATTCAAATCACTACTTCTTCACCCCCATGTGAGAGTAGGTCATTTCCAGGCGCCTAATTCGTTTTCACTTTTTCTTTTTAAATGTTGCAAAACACTCACTCGGCTGTCAATGCAGGTTTAATCGCTTTAGCATATTTCGTCATGTTAGATGGGACTTTCCATTTTGAAAATGCGAGTGCGTTATAACAATTGCATTAGCTAATCGACCAACTTAATTCAATCTCTCATTCACAAGTTTTTGACCCTATTTCGATCTGAAATAAAACTGTTCCACGCCATGGATACTTGCTCAACAATGTCATCAAAACCTGAAAAAGTTAGATTAGATAAATATCTCTGTCTTAGTCATTGCCAAACTTGTTCAATGGGATTTAATGCTGGCGAATAGGGTGTTAACTTGAGCAAAGATAAATGATCAAATGGCTGTGCCGTGTCCATGGTATACCATCGAGCTGCGTTAAAATATTCCAGCTTGTGCCTCCATTATGATGACTACGTATCGTTCCTCAGGAGTTGCAGCTGAAATTTGCCGTAGATGCTCTCTCATGGGATCTTTATTCAAGGGCTTCAGTTGCCTTGTGGATGGGCAAACCGTACCGCATATGTAGTCATACTCAAACTGTTGTTGCTGTAGTGTTCTAGGGCGGCTACCTTTCTATGTCCATAACTTTATGCTGGTATTTTGTTGGCTAAAACAACCTTCATCTTCAAAGCAAAAGTCGACTCATCTAGACTGACATTGATAGGGATCTTTTGAGCGTTTTAAATTTTAGTTTTTTACACTCTTCTTGAGCTTAGAGCGATTGCTTTGGGTGCTTTGAAACTGAAGCCTATTGATTCAGGATCCAGTAAATATGCGAGGTACTGTAAGTGATCCCATACTCAATTTCGATAAACTCACATCAGCCTAAGGTTAAGGCAACTATTTTAAGTGGATGGTTATCATCAAATGATGGGAAGTCTTCATGGCAATGTAACCAGCTGTGGTGGGTGATCTTACGACCCTGTTTTTCAACGCATCTGACTAAGCTGTCAAACCACATGTGGCGATCGACTTTAGCGACATTATTACAACAGACGATAGTACCGCCTTTCTTGGTGGCCAACATTGCGGGTTTAAAAAGACCTTGATAGTCATTGATGAGATCGACCGTACCGAAGGCACTTTTTGCAAAGCGGGGGGGATCGAGAAACACCAGTTCAAACTGGGTGGCGGTCATTTTTGGGTAGGATGGCAGCTTTTGATTACGACGTCCAGCGACTTTAAGTCCTGCTAGCTGCCTAAGTGCTGGGAATGCATCACTTTGAATAAATTGACATATATCATCTACGCCATTGAGCTCAGCATTTTTGCGGCCAGCTTCTAAGGCAAATGATGAAAAATCAATATTGGTGACACGTTTTGCTCCGCCTACAGCTGCTGCTGTTCCAATACCACAGGTATAAGAGAAGAGGTTAAGGACCGTTTTATGTTTGCTGTTAGCATTAACGTATTCACGTCCAATGCGCATATCTAAAAATAGTAGCGGATCTTGTCCTTCATGGCGTAATTTTGAGGTGAACTTAATGCCATTTTCTAGTATGACTTGTGTTGACTGTGCAAATTCATCCGTTTTAGACTCTAGGGTGTTAACCACTCGAGAGTTTTTATCTGATCGATCATTATAGACTATCGGTAAGTGGGCTAACTCTACGAGTAGACCCTCTATTGTGTTAAATTCATCTTGGGTTAAGGTGTGATGAAAAGTTTGTATTAGCCATGCGTCACCGTATCGGTCGATATTCAAGCCCTTGTGTCCTTCAACCGTACCGTGAAAAACGCGAAAACAGTTGGTTTTATTTAACTTAGTGTCCGTTAAAAAGGGCTGACGTTTTGCTAACGCGCTCGCTAATAGAGATGAAATAGACATAGTTTTGGCTCGTATTGAGTGCTGACGAGTCAACACGTTATGTTTGCATGTAATAAGGTCGCATAATAACAGATATCTCTTGTTATAATTGATATTACTACTGAACTTGCCTATTGGTTAAAAATCGGTGTTTGAGTGCAGGGAGTGCTTCTAATGAACATAGCAAGAGTCCGGTCCAGATAAATGCAAAGCTGACGGTTTTAACATGATCGAAATGTTCATTAAACAATATAACGGCTAAGAGAAAGTGTAAGCTAGGCTCAATATATTGCATGAGACCTATCATGGATAAACTGGTGGCCCTGACTGCCAGAGCAAAAAAAATTAAAGGCAGCAGAGTCAAAGGTGCTGTACCAATGTAAAGCAGTAATATCGATGTTTGTCCTGATAATGCAACACTTTGCTCTGTACTCCATAACCAGATCAGATATATTGTGGCAAATGGCATCAATAAGATGGCTTCCAGTGTCACAGAGGTGAGTGAATCGAAGCGGATAAATTTCTTACATAGGCCATAAAGGGCAAAAAAAACGCCCATGCTTAATGCGAGCCACGGCAGTTCGCCATAGTTATAGACCATGTAGCTAATCCCTACTGCTCCGAGAATGACTGCTGCTTTCTGGGCTGGAGTTAATTTATCACCCATAAACAGGACGCCGAGTCCAATAGCGAATAGGGGATTAATAAAAAAACCTAAACTGGCGGCTAATACTTGCTCATGGGTGATTGCCCAAGTGAAGCTATACCAAGAAATACACATGATAAGGGCGGCGATACCACATAGTAAGACGGAGGTTTTGTCGGTTTTAATTTCGTTAAGTGACGGTATACCACGCCCTAGAAGTAAAAACACTAAGGCCATAAAGGGGACGGAGAATAATATTCTAAATGCCAATAATTCATTAATATTAGCATTGGGAAGAAATTGATAATAGAGCGGCATCAAACCCCATAACAAAAATGAGAAGGCAGCGATTGCGTTACCTTTAAATGAAGACGATGTCGAGTTTGATGTTGTGGAATGCATAAAAAATTAACTTGAATTAAAGTGGTCTATTTTAAAGGCGCGCATTCTCTCACTGAAAAAGGGATAAGAATGTGATCGTGATCACTCTATATGGGTTATAAAGTGAATTATTTTTAACCATGGTACTGCTTGAAAATAATTTGTGGCATATTGATTTTTTTTGTGAATAATATTTTGTTGCATTTAACAATTGGCAGTGAAACTGTCATAAGTAGCCTATATTCTATAGGCACCTTTTCAAGTATGTGGCGATAGTAAGTTTATAGTGACTAAGTATAAAAAGAGGTTGGGTATAGAGTGGAAAATAAGATCCAAGTGTTAATGACAAGTGATGGATCTCATACCTTAATGAGTTCTCTTTTTGATGATAGTTATCACGCGCATAATGGTGCGATGAGTGAATCTAGGTACGTGTATATACAAGCAGGTTTAGAACATTTATCGAAAGATTTTCGACAGGTTAATTTATTAGAACTTGGTTTTGGTACAGGGATGAATGCTATTTTGACCCTAGAAAGTGCACTGGCATCAACGGGGAAAATCGAACGGCCTATACATTACACCTCTGTTGAAGCTTTTCCTTTGTCGAGTGTGATAATTGAGCAATTAAATTATAAACAGCAATTTACTCCTTATTTGGGCAAGTTATTTGATTTACTCCATCAAGCTCCTTGGGATTGTGATGTAGAAATCATTCCCGGTTTTACTTTGCATAAGGTGGATGGCAAGTTAGCTAACTTTATTGGCGAGCAAGAGAGTATTAATCTTGTTTATTACGATGGTTTTGCGCCGAATAAGCAAGCGGAAATTTGGGAGGCAGATAATTTTGAACGACTTTATCCAATGATGATGCAAGGTGGCTTGTTTGTTTCTTATTGTGCAAACGGACAATTTAAACGCAATTTAAAGGCATCGGGTTTTACTGTGAAAGCTTACCCTGGAGTATTAGGGAGAAGGGAGATGACACGTGCTTGGAAAGTGTAAATTTTGCTTGGTGAATAAATGAATCTATCTTATTTATCCTTCTTATATTCGATATTGGTTGGTATGGTCATTTTTTCTTGTGAGCTAGATGCTGCTTCAGGTAAGCGCGATCTTATGCAAGTAGAGCAAGTTATTCAAGCGCCTTTTCAGTTGACACATTCCTTGCTCGCAGCAGATCTACTTTCAACTCAAGGTAAAGAGTTGATCGTTTTTGGTATTGATGAACGCCTGCAAAAATGGTTAGGAGTTTATGCTTTTGATGGCGTAAAAAAACAATATATCTTAGCCCATAAAGTGGCGATCCCTGCTTCATTTTATGGATTTGATCTCAGTGACGAAGTTAAAGATATTAAGGGAGCACAGGCACTGTACTTTTTATCAAATGAGCAAGTTTTTAAGTACACCCCAAGGAATGAAGAAATTCCTTTTAAAGTCATTAGCGATGTTGCTTCGATCATCAAACAGTCTAGGACTGATTATCTTCGCCATATTGATTTTGTGCGTGATTTAAATGGTGATGGTCTAGCCGATATTTTAGTGGGGGATTTTGATCATGCTAGGGTCTTTATGGCCAAAGAGGACGGAGGGTTTAAACAACAAAAATTAATGATAAAAGCTGACGTTAATATGTTTCAAGATAGTATAGGTTATACCAATCCTACTCTTTATATTGCTGATATGACATTAGATGGCCGTAGCGATATTATTAACATTGGCGAAGGTGAGTTAGAGATTTATCGGCAAACTAAGGAGGGTATGTTCGAAGAAATAGCGACCTTTTTTCCCATTAGGCAAGCGATTAGCGGTATCGATTGGTGGTTAAAACGTGATGCGTTTGGTGAATCTTTAGATCAAAGTGAACTGACCTATCGAAAAGTTGAAACGATCAGGGATATTAATCATGATGGACTTACAGATTTAGTATTACGCTACACAAAAAGTACAGGTGTATTAGATAGAGTCAATGATTACGAAATACTGCTCGGTGAGGAAAAAGAAGGGAAACTGGTTTTTCCAAAGAAGGCCAGTAGTGTTATTCACGCAGAGGGGACATTAACAGATTTACAGTTTATTGACATTGATAATGATGGCAAATTAGAGGTGATGGTTGCTGGATTTGATATTGGTGTAGCTCAAATTATTGGGGCTTTGCTATCAGGGAGTATAGATCAAGATGTTTACCTATTTAAGATGAATAACCAAGATCGTTTTACTAAAAAACCGAATATTGTCAAACAAGTTGAATTAAATTTTAGTTTAAGCTCTGGTCACAGTGGTAGCCCTGTTGTTAAATTTGCCGATTTTAACGGTGATGAACGACAAGATATTTTGTTGTCAGAAGGTGACAGGAGCTTGAACATATTCCTAGGAACGGGTGAACAATCATTATTACAAAAACGCAGTGATGAGCTTGACGTTCGTTTACCAAAAGAGGGAGATATGCTCACTATATTTGATCTTAATGAGGATGGTAAAGATGACATATTGATTAAATATGGACGTCAGGATGAGGCACAATTATTGTCCCAATTTAGGATCATTTTGTTTCATTGAGTATGAGCAATTTAATGGTCATCATTTCAAACGTCAACAATCATAGCTGCTAATCTCAAGACTCAAAAACTCAAACTGGCAATGCAACCTATGGGATCTTTTGACGATAGCTTAAATTTCCAGTGGTAGCGTTGGCATAAGGCATCAACAATTAATAAGCCGAGTCCATGACCTTCTTGGTTTTCATTTTGATTGAGGCCATTACCCGTATCAAGGACACTGATATCATGCTTATTAATGACAATGATAATTTCGCCTGAATCACTGGCGTTGATGGCATTGCTGAGTAAGTTGCTAAGTAACATGCGCATGACAGCTATGCTCGGTTGAATACTTGGTTCAGCGTTTAAAATTAATGTAATAGAGATTGATTTGGAATCAGCTAAAGGTTGTATGTACTCAATGATGTGTTCAATTTCTGTTTGCTTAAATATTCGGTTACTGTTCGATTCATTGCCTTGCTCATGCTTGACTAAGCTTAACAATGCTTCGATGGTGTGGTTCATATCAGTGGCAGCTTTAGCTATTCTCTTTCTTTGCCTCGTATTAAAGTCGGCATCGCCTTTCAATTCAAGTAATTTAGTCGCACCCTGAATAATGGTTAATGGGGTTCTGAGTTCATGGCTAGCATATTTAGCAAAGGCTTGTTCTTGACTAATTAACAGTTCGTTTTGAGAGCGATAATAGTTAAGGCTAGAGGCTAATTCTTTAAATTCAGTCACAGAGCCAGTTGGTACTGAAAATGGGTGACTACTATTTTCTGATTTTAGTTGCTTGCTTAATTGATTAACAGGTGTAATTAAGCGTCTGGTGAGCTTGGCAATAGCATAACCAAATAGGATGAAAAGCAGTAACATCACTAAAATAGAGGCGAGGTTAATATTACGCCATTCAGTGTCTGAAAGTTCAGCTTGTTCAGCGTCCATGAGTAAAAGAAGTGGAGTGAGCTGCTGATTATTTAAGTATTCAGTGCGATAGATAAATAAGCCGTGGCTGTCATTATTTTCTATCTCGTCGAGAAAGCCCACCGGATATTGTGTTAAATAAGCATATTCAGCGGGCAAGAAATGTAAATTATTGTAAGCGGTTATATTATTTGCAACGACTAAAGGTGATTTTTTTCCTTTAATAAATTGCGATATGATCGGATCAGCACTTTTTTCTAATACTCTTCTATTTAATTCATCTTCTAACCAAGATAGAACCGATTGGCTAAAGATAAACAGTAGCGCGGCCACGACAATGGCAATGGTGGCAAAATAAAGACTGATTTTTTGCGTTAAGGTATTGACAGAGCGTTTGTCTGACTGGCTTGAAAATTTCATCATTCTGCTGCCTCTAGTTTAAACCCAACCTTAGGGATTGTCATCAGCATTGGGGTATCGAAAGGCTTATCGATCTGATTTCGCAACTGGTACATATGGCTACGTAAAATGTCATTACTTGGTGGCGTATTGCCCCATAGTTCTTCGATAAGTGCTTCGCGTTTCACGATATTAGGTGCTTTGTGCATAAGGTACTGTAATATTTGATAGCATGTAGGTGTGAGTACGAGCTTTTTGCCATTGCGATGCACTTGATGGGTCGCGGTATCGAGTGTTAGTGAGCCAAATTGCAGTACGGCTTGAGCTACTTTGCCTTGATGACGGTTAATTAAAGCAGTTACTCTTGCATTGAGTACATCTAAGTCGAAGGGTTTGGCGAGGTAGTCATCGGCTCCAGAAGAAAAACCAGATAACATATCCTGTTTATCGTTCAGTGCGGTTAACATCACAATAGGGGTTGTACAGCCCATGCGCCTAAGATTTTTGGCCACTGTTAAGCCGTCCATTTTAGGCAGCATGAGATCTAAGATTATGACATCGAAACATCCTTCGAGTGCCAACTTATAGCCGAGCTCACCATTAGATGCAAAATCGACTTCAACTCCCTGCGCCTCAAAAAAATCTGCCAGTATCCCCGCGACATCAGGGCTATCTTCAATAATGAGTAGTTGTGTGAGTGCCATTGCTTTCTCTGTTTATTGTTATCTCGAAACTACGGTCAAATACAAGATTACGCCTGTGGCGAGGTGGCTTGAGTATGGATTTAATTATCAACATTATGATGTCGAAAAAATGTCGATGACAATAAATTCACATCGTGAGCAGTATATTGACCTTAGTTTTTTTACTGAAGGTTTCTTAGTATGACACAGTCAAAGTCAATACATAGTAATGATGGCCAGATTTGTCTTTCAATTCTTATTCCTGTTTACAATGAAGCTGAAGTACTTCAGCCGCTATTTTCTCGCTTAAGCCAAGTGTTAGCAAATATTCCAGAGTCTTCTGAAATTGTATTTATTGATGATGGTAGTAGCGATAATACTTGGGAGTTATTACAGCAGTTACCTGCCTCATACAGTGAGCACCAATGTATTCGTTTGAGCCGGAATTTTGGTAAAGAGGCCGCCATGACTGCTGGTTTAGAGCAGGCAAGAGGGCTTGCCGTTATCTTACTTGATGCCGATCTACAAGATCCACCAGAGTTGATCCCGCAGATGATAGAGGCATGGAGAGCAGGTTTTGATGTGGTCAATATGAAACGCAGAAAACGCTTGGGGGAGTCCTGGTTTAAGCGTCTCTCTGCTGCTGTTTTTTATCGAATCATTAATAGAATGTCGGAATCTCCTGTACCTGAGAATGTGGGAGATTTTAGATTGATCAGTCGACAAGTCGTAGACAGCATTACGGCTTTACCTGAAAGAAACCGCTTCATGAAAGGGATCTTGAGTTGGCCGGGGTTTTCTCAGACCGAAATATTGTTTGATCGTGATCCTCGTTATTTGGGGAGCACTAAATGGAATTACAGCAAGCTTGTTGGGCTTGCTATGGATGGTATAACCTCTTTCAGTATCAAGCCGCTGAGGTTAGCCACTTGGGCTGGAGTGTTGACTGCACTGTCTGCATTTTCCTATGGTGCTTGGGTTTTTTTGAAGACAGTTTTGTGGGGGGAGACTGTTGCTGGTTACCCTTCATTAATGATAGTTCAAGTCGCTTTAGCTGGTGTTCAACTCTTAGCGTTAGGTCTAATTGGCGAGTATTTGGGAAGAGTATTTATGGAGGTAAAACGTAGACCTGTTTACTTAATAAGCGAAGTGGAACAACAACTCAGTTGCCACAAGGATCGTTCACCGCAGAACGTCAGCTATCTGGAATCGATGCGATGATAAGACATGTAAAATCACTATCCTTGACTCATCATTCCTTGATTGTTTTATTGTTTGTTTTATGTGCACGCTTGATATCGCTTGGGCTATATCCCCTGATGGATACGACAGAGGCGAGATACGGTGAAATGGCCAGATTGATGGTGGAGACTGGTAATTGGCTCACTCCCTTGTTTGATTACGGAACACCTTTTTGGGGCAAGCCTCCTTTACATACTTGGATGAGTGCGTTGGGAATTGAGCTATTTGGCCTCTCTGAATTTGCTGTGCGCTCACCTCATTGGTTGGCGGCGATTGCGGTATTATTTTTGCTTGGCTACTTTGCTAAACAAATGAAAATATCGGCTATACAGCTTGCCATTTTACTGGCGACAACCTCAGTTTTTTACGTTAGTGCTGGTGCTGTTATGACCGATATGGCACTGACTTTAGGCATGACCTTAGCTATGGTTGGTTTTTATCTGTGCTGGCAGGGAAGGTATGCTTGGGGTTACTTAGGTTTTGTTGGCTTAGCTATCGGTTTATTGGCCAAGGGGCCGGTTGTTTTGGTCTTAATGGGATTGGCTGTAGGGCCTTGGTTAATATGGCAATATGGATTAGTTAAGCCATGGAAGCAACTGTATCTAAGGGTTCCACTGCTTAGCGGGACTGTGCTTTTGTTACTATTAAGTTTACCTTGGTTTTTTATGGCTGAGCAGGCTACACCGGGTTTTTTACAGTATTTTATCATTGGAGAGCACTGGCTAAGGTTTGTTGATAGTGGCTGGCAGGGTGATCTTTATGGTTCTGCTCATGACGAAGTGAGAGGGACAATCTGGTTATTCTTTATCGTATCGGCCTTGCCATGGTCTTTATTTATTCCAAGGGCATTATGGCGCCTATGGCAAGTAACCCCAGGGTTTGATAAGCAAACTAAGTTCTTTATTTGCTGGATGTTATCACCACTTATTTTGTTTACGTTTGCTGGTAATATATTACCCGCCTACGTGTTACCGGGAATACCGGGCATGGGCTTGCTCTTAGCTTATGGATGGCGTGATGAAAGGATCCCTCAGCTTGAGGTCATTGGCTTATGTGTCAGTGTATTGATGCTCGTGGCTGTTGTTGTACTCAATCTTGGGCCTGTAAAGCAGAAGAGTGATAAATGGTTGCTCGCTCAGCGGATGAATCATATTGCGACGTATTATTGGCGAGAAAATCGCTTCTCATCAAGATTCTATAGTCAGGGAAAAGCTGCTGTATTGAAGACTGAAGACGAGTTGACAAAAGTGTCTGATGCCCCTTTCTATTTAGTGGTGAAAACAGAAAATCTGAATGATTTAAAGATGTTTTCTACATGCGCGATGACCAAGAAAGTTACTGACAAGCGTTTACTTTTATGCGGTACATAGAAGGGATATCAACCAAGGTGAGAAGGTGGCTGACTTTGACGCAATTGAAGTACCTAATGGTAGGTGGAGCGAGTTTTATTGTTGATGTGTTGATATTTATCTTAATGTATCAATATCTTGGGTTTCCTATTGTGGAAGCCAGACTGGTCGCTTTTGGTGCTGCTTTGACGTTAACTTGGTTGGGGAACCGATTATTTACTTTCTCTTATCGGCAGCAACTCCCCAAAAGAAAGCAATTTATCACTGTGCTTATTCTTGCTTGTATCGCTGGCTTGATTAACCTTAGTGTTTTTTATTTACTGAGTGAGTGGAGCCCACCGACGGCATTGACCAGCCCTATTTATCTGGCACTAGGTGTATTATCAGGGTTGGTGATTAACTGGGTTGGCGCAAACTATCTGGTATTTAGGAATGTATAGATTGATTGGTATTACTGGTAATAGGCAGTCGATATGAGATAATGCTAGGCTAGCTATAGCCTAAATGGGTTAGGCTATATGGCTATTTATGTCTTTTGATAACCAGAGTTAATTACTGGTAGGCTTGGAGTATACATGCTTATTTCTAAAAATTATTTTGCTGTGAAGGCTGTGTTAGCGTGTTCACTTATCGCGTTGCCTGGTTGCCAGACAACAAACCCGTACACTAATGAATCGCAAAATGCGAAAGCGATGAACGGTAGTATTATTGGTGCGATCACAGGGGCTGCGATAGGTGTAGCCTCTTCGAGTAAGAGTGACCGAGGTAAAGGGGCATTAATCGGCGCAGCGTCAGGTGCTGCATTAGGTGGGGGTATTGGTTACTACATGGATACTCAAGAAGCCGAATTAAGAAAGAAGCTTCAATCTACAGGTGTCAGCGTGACGCGCAGTGGCGATAATATCGTACTAAACATGCCCAATGAAGTGACATTTGGTGTTGATGAAACGAATCTGAGCGCTGGGGCTAAAAATGTACTAAATAGTGTCGCTCTTGTTGCTAAAGAATACGATGAAACACGCTTAAATGTACTTGGATATACTGATAGCTCAGGTTCTGAGTCTTATAATTTGAGGCTATCTAAAGTACGTGCAGTGGAAGTCGCAGATTATTTAGTTTCTCAAAAGGTTGAATATTCTAGAGTTAAATCAGATGGTGTGGGTGAAGCAAGACCTATAGCCTCTAATGCTAACGAAGAGGGAAGGGCTAAAAATCGTCGAGTTGAAATTGTGCTTAGCCCACTGACGTAAGCGTTATGTTTTTCTGCGTTAAAAAAGCTGTCTGATGATAGCTTTTTTAACTCTTTAATGAAGCAAAAAAAGTGTAGCTAATCCTAGAAAGGCAAATAGACCAATGACATCGGTGACGGTGGTGAGTGCCATGCCACCAGCAAGTGCAGGATCTATATTCATTTTCTTAAGCAGTAAAGGAATACATGCACCTGCAAAGCCTGCTATGGTCATATTGATTAACATGGCACCGCCAATAAGTGCACCTAAGGCTAGATCTTCTTTCCACACCCAAATAGCAATAAAGACAAATACTGACCAGAGAAGGCCATTAAGGAAACCGATAGCAAGTTCTTTACCAATCAACCATCGCGAGTTACTTGGGCCTATTTGTCCTAAGGCAATTCCGCGTATGACGAGTGCTAAAGTTTGGTTGCCAGCCACACCGCCCATACTTGGCACTATGGTCATTAATACTGCAATGGTAGCAAATTGCTCTAAAGTAGCTTCAAATATATTACTCACAGAGGCAGCCAAGAGCGCGGCAAATAGATTAATGGTAAGCCACAGTGAGCGTTGAAATGTACTTTTTAGTACCGGACCGAAAGTGTCCGCATCATCATCCATACCTGCCATGCCCATCATTGAATGTTCAGCATCTTCTCTTATAACATCAACGACATCATCTATGGTTATACGACCTAATAGCTTGTTATTATAATCAATAATTGGGGCTGATATCCAATCATGGCGTTCAAAGAGTTGTGCGACTTCAGTATCTGACATATCAACATGAATTGCTTCGTGTTTGGCATCCATAACGTCTTTTATTGATGAATTTGGATCGCAGGTTAGCAGGGCCGATAGCTTAACTCCGCCTAGTAACCTGTCTTGCTTATCGACCACATATAAGGTGTCTGTGGCGTCAGGAAGTTCTCCCCTGATCCTTAAGTACCGTAAGATCACATCGATATTAACATCGGGCCTAAGTGTGACAGTGTCGGTATTCATGATGCTGCCAGCAGTATCTTCGGGATAAGAAAGTGCTTGCTCTACTCTATCCCTATCTTGGCTACTCATTGAGTGAAGTACTTGATTGAATATACTGTCGGGTAGACTACGTAAAATATAGGCGAGATCGTCTGTGTCCATCCCCTCGGTTGCTTTTGCAAGACGCTCAGGGCTCATCTGTTTGATCAAGTTATCTTTGAGATCTTCACCAAGTTCATCGAGCACTTCACCCGTTTGCTCTGGGTCGATAAGTTGCCATAAAACCTGGCGTGTTTTAGGTGGTGATGATTCCAGAATAAAAGCAATGTCAGAGGTTGCCATGGCATGGAGCATATTTCTGACGTGGACAAACATACCGCTGCTTAGTGCTTTAGTGAGTTGGTTTAGTCGGTGATCCGTGAGCTCATTGTTTAATATTTCAATTGGCATAATAATAGGCCCTAGAGCTGTCTGTTTGGGCAGTAAAAGTACCGCTGCTATTTAGCTGGCTTCATCAAATTTGGCATCAACCAGAGCACATATAGCATCGAGTGCTGCATTGGCATCTCGACCTTCTCCGATTAGGGTGATGGTTTTACCTATGCCTGTTTCTAACATTAATAAGCCCAATACACTTGCTGCGGAGGCTTTTTTATCACCTTGTATTATGGTTACTTGGGCATCAAATTCTGATGCCAGTATGGCAAGTTTAGTCGCCGCACGGGCATGAAGCCCTAATTTGTTGCATATTGTGACTTGACGCTCTAGTTTAGTCATTGCTTAATTCACGGTGGCGGGCTTGGACTGTATGTTTACTATTACTAAAGAGTTTAGCTAGCTGATCAGTGACATAGACAGATCTATGTTGACCGCCGGTACATCCAATGGCAATCGTGAGATAGCTACGGTTGTTGCGTTCTAGGTGTGGCAGCCAGGTTTCCAGCAGGTTTTCAATCTGCCAAATAAACTTATTCACTGTCGGTTGTTGACTTAAGAAAAGCTGCACAGGTTCATCGAGTCCCGTCATTGGTCTGAGATCGGGTTCCCAATGTGGATTCGGTAAAAATCGGACATCAAACATGAAATCCGCTTCTACTGGCATGCCATATTTAAATCCAAAAGATTCAAAGTTGATCACCAACTCTTTATCTACGTAACCTAATAAAATTTCTCTTATTTTATTATTCAGATCATAAATATTGAGATTTGAGGTATCGATATAATGATCAACCAGTTTAGAGACGGGCTCCAATAATACTCGTTCTTGATCTATGGCCTCCTTTAGTGATGTTTTACTTCTCGATAGCGGGTGGAGGCGACGAGTTTCACTGTAACGTTTAAGCAGAATATCATCTCTAGAATTGAGAAAAAAACTTAACAGTTCAGTGCCCTCAGGTAACTTTGAAAGTTGTGTCTTTAATTCAGTCTCGTGTATATTACGAACATCTACGCTAATAGCGACAAGCTCAGTGCTTCCTTTGAGCTGTTCAAGTAACTTGTCCATCAATGTTAGAGGAAGATTGTCGACACAGTAGTAGCCTAGATCCTCCAATACCCTAAGGACAACAGATTTACCCGATCCGGAACGGCCGGATACCATAACCAGTTTCATTGTGTTATCACCTGATAAAGTTCTGATCCATCTTGTGTTTTTCGTAATTGTTTTAAAATTACTTTATCGTTCAGTTTCTGCGCCATAGCAGACAAGGTGCTTAAGTGCTGTTCACATTGATCAGCAGGCACTAGTAGTGCAAATAATATATCTACCGGCTGATTATCAATTGAATCAAAAGGGATTGGCTCCTCGCATTTAATAAATACTGCAACGGGGTGACTAATATTGGTTAACCTTCCATGTGGAATCGCTATACCATTACCTATACCTGTGCTGCCCATTTTCTCTCTCGTTAAAAGACTTTCAAAAATCTCTTGAGAGGAAAGGCTAGGGTACTGGGCAGCAATAAGATCGCTGATGAGTTCCAGTACTTTTTTCTTACTGCCCGGAGTGGCGCAAGTTGTGCACTCCGGCTGCAGGATGGTACTTAATTCCATGGTTAATGTTTTATTTGCTTCTCTTTGTGTTTAATAACCTGACGGTCGAGCTTATCTATCAGGGAGTCGATTGCAGTATACATGTCAGTGTGTTCTGAGGTTGCAAAAACTTCACCACCAGCAAGGTGGAGTTTAGCCTCTGCTTTCTGCTGCATTTTCTGAACATTTAAAATAACGTGCACATTATTGATCTGATCGAAATGTCGTTCAAGCTTTGAAAATTTTTCTTCAATATATTGACGTAATGATTTAGTAATTTCAATGTGATGCCCAGTGACGTTTATTTGCATAGAAATACTCCTCCAGTTTCGATTATGTTAAAATGTGCTCGTTACCTTGAGGTGAATATTGCTATTTATGCATTAAATAATATGCCTAAATGATTAACCTCAATATGTTAATTCTCTATAAACTCTTTCTTTGATTTGATGGCGGGATTAGCATCGCTTCTCGATACTTGGCGATGGTTCGTCTCGCTACCTTGATACCTTGATCAGCTAATAATAGTACCATTTTACTATCACTTAATGGCTTTTGCTGATTTTCTGCTGCAACTAGCTTTTTAATAAAGGCGCGAATCGCGGTTGATGAACATTCGCCACCATCATCAGTCCCCACGTGGCTTGAGAAGAAATATTTTAGCTCAAATATGCCTTTAGGAGTGTGCATATATTTTTGCGTTGTGACACGAGATATAGTCGATTCATGCATTTCGACTTCTTCAGCTATGTCATTTAACACCATAGGTTTCATCGCTTCTTCACCGTATTCAAAGAAGCCTTGTTGGAACTTAACAATACAGTTAGAGACTTTAAGAAGAGTCTCATTTCGACTTTCTATACTTTTGATAAACCACTTGGCTTCTTGTAAGTGTCCACGGATAAATTGACTATCGACTTGACTCTTAGTACTGCGAGCCATGGAAGCATAATGTTGATTAACATTTATTTTTGGCATGTGATCTGGGTTTAGCTCGACGACCCAGCGACCTTTCTTCTTCGTAACAGTGACATCGGGGATAACATACTCATCACGGCTTCGTGTAATGGCAAGCCCAGGGCGCGGTGTTAGTGTTTGGATCAACGCTATTGCTTGTCTTAAATCATCTTCTTTTAATTTTGTTTTTCGCATTAAGAGGCGGAAGTCTCGACCTGCGATGAGATCTAAATATTCCTTAATCAGTAACCTAGCATTGTCTATATGAGGAGTCGTATCAGCATACTGAGCGAGCTGGATAAATAGACATTCACTGAGATCGCGAGCTGCGACGCCAATAGGATCAAAATGTTGCACACGCTTAAGCACGGCTTCAATCTCATCAAGCTCTATGTCAGGATCACCCATCGCTTCTAATATATCGTCAGTACTTTGTGTGAGGTAACCACGTTCATCAATCGCATCGATAATGGCAGTAGCAATAGCCAAGTCATTATCAGAAAAAGGGGTTAAATTTTTTTGCCACTCAAGATGCTCATATAACCCTTCACTGGTTTCGCCTTGAAAAGGAAGGTCATCATTACGCATGGCCCCTGAACTGGAGTTTTGGCTGGCGGTGTAAACCTCATCCCAGGTTGTGTCCATAGGCAGGTCTTCAGGCATAGAATCCTGAGTGAGGGCATCGGACGTGTCAAGCGTGGAGTTATCTTTTTCAGCTTCAGTGTCAGTATCGGCAGTGTTGTTTAAATCTGATTCATTGTCGTTTTTTACATTGGCTTGTTCTTCATCCAACTCAAGTAGCGGATTTGAATCTAATGCTTGCTGGATCTCTTGTTGTAGTTCCAGTGACGACAGCTGCAAGAGACGAATAGCCTGTTGTAGCTGAGGAGTCATGGTTAACTGTTGACCCATTTTTAGCTGGAGTGACGCTTTCATGTACTGCTATTCCCTTCTTGGTACTGATAAAATGAGAAAGCCTGCTGGAGTTATGTGTGGAGTTCATCTCCCTAAATACACTGCATTAGTATCACTCATGATGTTATTTGATACGTATTTATTAGCGTAAATCTCTCCTTTGATTAACTATAGCTTGAATTGCTCACCTAAGTACACTGCTCGAACTTGTTGATTGTCTAAGATTTCAGCAGGCGTTCCTTCGGCAATTAAATTTCCGTGACTGACAATGTATGCATGTTCACAAACGTCTAATGTTTCTCGTACGTTGTGATCTGTAATGAGTACCCCTAAACCGCGACTCTTGAGTTGTAAAATAATTTTTTTTATATCAATAACAGAAATAGGATCGACACCTGCAAAAGGCTCATCAAGTAAAATAAACTTTGGATTGGCTGCTAATGCTCTCGCGATTTCTACTCGTCTTCTTTCACCACCAGAGAGTGTCATGCCTTGGCTATCGCGAATATGGGTAATGTGAAACTCTTCAAGAAGGTGCTCTAATTGCACTTCACGTTCATTACGATTAAGTTCTTTTCGAGTTTGTAATACGGCCATAATATTGTCTCGAACAGACAGTTTTCTAAAAATACTGGCCTCTTGCGGTAGATAACCTATGCCTTTGCGGGCGCGAAGATGGATAGGATCTAAAGTGAGATCATCATCATTAATGAATATCCGGCCTTTATCACTTTGCACCAGTCCTACGACCATATAAAAAGTGGTTGTTTTCCCGGCGCCATTTGGGCCTAATAGCCCGACAATCTGACCTGTTTTAACACGTAAACTCACATCTTGTACTACGGCTCTATTTTTATAACTTTTAGCAAGATTGATTGCTTTTAATGTCAAATCTTTCATTCTTGTTCCTGACTGTTTAATGCCGGGTCAATGGGGTCAATTGGCTGCTCAGGTTTGGTTTGAGGTTTAGATTCTTGTTGGTAATTTTCAGGTCGGATGATGGTGATCACCCGTTCATCGCCTGTGCTTTTCGCGATGAGTTTTTGTTCGGCGAGATTATATAAGATCTGATCGCCTGTGACCTGACTTCCATCTTGCTCGAGCGTAGCATTACCGTTCAAAGTTAGGGTACGCTTAGATAGCTCATAGCGGATTTCTTGTGCATTTGCCGATGCAGGTTTGCCGTCTTCCATTATCTGTGAGTAGGTTGCCGGATTGCCGCTCGCGATTAAAATACGTCCGCTGGTGCCTTCTTCAGTGAAAGCCCGCAGTTTATCAGCATTAATTTTGACAGAGCCTTGTGTGACTTCAACTGGGCCATTAAATATAATTTGATTATTTTTTATATCTGCTTCCTGACTTGCTGCAGATATTTTGACTTCCTGTGTTAAATCATTGACTTTTGCTAAATTAGGAGTGCTGATAAAGCAGAGTAAAGCTGTTATTATACTGATATTTTTTTTCATAAAGCCCTTCAATTTGACGATGTTAATGATGCGTGTGTCGTCCGGTTTTACGGTGACAAAATGATCGCCATCACTGTGGTTCATAGGTGCCATGAACTTGACTGGTTAATGTTACAATTTCAGCATTGAGGTCGCCATATAAACCTAATCCTTCAATGACAAAGTCACTACCGGTAATATAAACTTTTCTATCTGATACCATCATTCTCGTATTGAGATCTAACTCTAGATAGCTGGTGGTGACAGTCTGTATTGGTTCTTTAGTATCTATGGCGTTGATAATCACATTATCCTCGAGTATGACTTTACCTGAGTTTTTATTCATTATGCCCTTAGCTGACTGAACTTGCCATTGAGCTTGGCCTTGGCCTTTCTCGGGGTAAATCAGGTATATTGGTTCAGTAAATAGGGTGGTATTATTATCTTCGTAGTGTTCCATATGTTTGGCGCTGAGTCGATTACTGACTAAACCTAATTCATTATATTGAACGCTTTTTATGTTATCTACAATGTAATCTGGTCGAGATTGCGCATCAAGAGTTAACTCGGTATTTCCTCGTTTCAACTGTACCTGCCAGTAAAGCAATAGCGCGGTGCCAAAAAAGACGGTAATGGCCAGAGTCACTCTATTCATATGCTCATCCCATGAGCAGTTTCGAATTTATTTTGGCTCAGAAGTAAGAGATCAGTCAATTCACGTAATGCACCATGACCTCCTATAATATGAGTAATAAAATCGACATTTTGTTTGACATAAGGGTGACCATCAGCAACACAGACTGATAATCCAACTTGTTTCATCACCGGTAAGTCGACCATGTCATCTCCAATATAAGCGACTTCTTCAGGAGTCACATTGTGAAGTGATAATAGTGCTTGATAGGGGACTAGTTTGTCATCAATCCCTTGATAAATATGAGAAATACCTAATGCACTCATTCGTTCTTCAACTATTTTTGACTTTCTTCCTGTAATAATAGCGACGGATATACCACTGGTGAGCAAAGATCTAATGCCATAACCATCACGAGTATGAAATGTTTTGAGCTCATCACCAGTGTTACTCATATAGACTAAACCATCTGAAAATACGCCATCGACATCGCAGATGAGCAGTTTAATTTTGCTCGCTTTGATCCAAATATTATCCTCTATAGGACCATAAAAGCCTTGATGTGCCATATTTAATCATCTCCATTGTCGCTTTGCATTAGTGAAGCTGCTCATCTTTATCTAAGCTGACTCCATGTAAGGGGAAATCCCCTTAAACTTTTGATTAGATAACGCCAGCTTTCACCATATCTAACATGTTCAAGGCGCCTACCGGGTGTTGATGTTCATCAATGACAATCAAACCGTTGATATCTTTATTTTCCATTACGTTGAGTGCTGCTGCTGCTAAAATATTCGCAGACACAGTAGCACAGTCTCGAGACATCACATCGCTAATTAAGGTGGTGCGTAAATTGGCTTCGCTATCGATAACTCGCCTTAGGTCACCATCGGTAAAGACACCGACTAATTTATGGTCATTATCGACGACCGCGGTCATTCCTAACCCCTTTTTAGAGATCTCATAAAGCGCATCAGTAATGCAAGTATCATGGCTGACCAAAGGTAATTCTTTACCTTTATGCATCACATCGCTTACTTTAAGCAATAATTTACGCCCTAACGTACCACCTGGATGTGAAAGAGCAAAATCATCTTTGGTAAATCCTCTGGCTTGTAGTAGCGCGACGGCTAATGCATCACCCATGACTAAAGTGGCTGTGGTACTGGAAGTTGGTGCTAAGCCCAGAGGGCAAGCCTCTTCTGGCACCTCAATGCAAAGGTGAACTGCAGACAGTTTAGCCATATTTGAATTAGGGTTACTCGTACAGGCAATGATAGGCAGACCCATACGCTTGATGACAGGCATTAAGGTTAAGATCTCACTTGCCTCACCTGAGTTAGAAATAACCATAATAATATCGTTTTCACTTAACACTCCGAGATCACCGTGACTTGCTTCACCTGGGTGAACAAAAAAAGCGGGCGTGCCAGTACTGGCTAATGTTGCTGATATTTTATTACCGATATGACCTGATTTACCCATGCCCATGACTATCACTTTACCGGTACCATTAAGGATTAATTGGCAGGCTTGTGTGAACTCTATTGAATCGACATATTGATATAGGTTATCGAGGGCATTGCGTTCGATGTCGATAACATTCCTGCCCCATTGCCGAAGTTGGGTTACATCTATCATTTTTCTCTCTCTATTTGCTCAAGGCAATATGTATTAATTTAACCAAGTTTGTGAGTTTATTAATACCATAAAATACGATTAAGTTAGATCTGAAATAGGACTAACTGATATGCGACAAAAGTACCAAGTAATATCACACCATGCCAGGGTTTTAAAGATCTTGCTCGACCACTTAATAAGATAAATGCCGCAAGAGCACTACTGGTTGCCATGACCATGTAAAAATCACGAGTACTAGCAGCCGTATCGACAGCGCCAGGCGCGATGATAGCAGGGATTGCTAATACAGCTAAAATATTGAATAAATTTGAGCCGACAATATTACCTATGGCCAGATCATCCTCTTTTTTCAACACACCTGAAATGCACGCAGCCAGCTCTGGAAGACTGGTGCCTATTGCGATAATGGTTAAGCCGATGACTAAGTCTGATAAATGGTAGGCTTTCGCTATCCCTACAGCCCCTTGAACCATCCAATCTGCTGAGAGAGGGAGTAATATGATGCCTATCACCAGCCATATTATCGCCCTCGATGTTGGAACATCTTTTGGGATGACATCGTTAGCTTCATCTACCGGTACATCAGGTTTTTTATTGGTGATAGCATGCCAGATTAAATAGCCCATTAGCATGAAGAAAAGACCTAATAAGATAAATCCTTCTATGCGTGTCAGTATGCCATCATGGAGGAAGTAACCTGCGATCCCTGTGGCTATTAACATCAGAGGGATTTCACGTATTAAGGTTTGTGAACTCACGGCGATGGCACCAAGTAAGGAGGTAATGCCTAAAATGAGAGTAATGTTGGCAATATTAGATCCTAAGACATTGCCAATGGCGGTATCGGTCATTCCTTCCATTGAAGCGGTGGCTGCAACGAACATTTCCGGTGCCGAACTGCCCATAGCGACAATGGTTAATCCGATTAACATAGGCGGAAGGCCTAAGTTTCTGGCAAAAGCTGCAGCGCCATAAACAAATTTATCAGCGCTCCATACTAAGGCGACTAATCCGGCGATAAGCATAAAAATATTAAATAACATTAAATGACTTCCGTGAGGAGTTATATGGGCATTTTCGCTGTAATTGAGCCAAATTGAAAGTATTGCGACAAGATAGTGTCGATTCAGTTGTACCGAATAGGTCAATTACGTACAATTTGCTTCTTTTGTTTGGGTAGACTGTTGCTTTGGGCAGTTAATTCACTCTCGTGGGATGGATGATGATGGATAGTAAGGCGTTAGCTGAGCCAAAATCATTGGTTGAAATCCATAATTTGGGTTTTAGTCGTGGTGAACATGTAATTTTTGATGATATTAGCCTGTCTATTCCTAGAGGCAAGGTGACCGCTATCATGGGGCCGAGTGGAATAGGGAAAACCACACTGCTTAAATTGATGGGTGGGCAACTAATGCCTGATGTTGGCCAGGTGTTATTTGATGGTGTTGATGTACACCAATGCCGTAGAGATGAATTGTTCACGTTGCGTAAACGCATGAGCATGTTATTTCAAAGCGGCGCACTTTTTACCGATATGAATGTATTCGATAATGTTGCTTTTGCTTTGCGTGAGCATTCTGGGTTACCAGAGCCCATTATTAAGCGAATTGCATTGATGAAACTTGAAGCTGTTGGGCTGCGTGGTGCAGCATTTATGATGCCGAGTGAGCTTTCTGGCGGAATGCAACGACGAGCTGCGTTAGCAAGGGCCATTGCACTTGAACCTGAAATGGTGATGTATGATGAACCTTTTGCAGGGCAAGACCCTATCTCTATGGGGGTGCTGGTTAAACTTATTCGTGAGTTATCTGTAGCATTGAAATTGACGTCAGTGGTGATATCTCACGATGTCCAAGAAGTGCTGAGTATTGCCGATTATGTTTATGTGATGGCAGATAAACGAGTGATTGCCCAAGGAACCCCGGCAGAATTGAAAGCTTCTGAACTTGAGCAGTTGAAACAGTTTATCGGTGGTGAGCCAGATGGGCCTGTGCCTTTTCACTTTCCAGCCAAAGACTATCAACAGGATTTATTGGGATAAGATGATTAACGTTAATTTATGCTTAATAAGCTTCACTGATCGTTTATGGTGTGGAATATAAAATGAGTTTGATAGATAAAATAGCTGACGTAGGTCGTGCTAGCATTGATCTGATAACAGGTTTAGGACGTGCAGGGTTAATGCTGTGGGGGGCGATAGCCCGCAAGCCAAGATCAAAAGATTTCTCTTTATTTGTAAAGCAATTGTATGTTGTCGGTGTGCAATCAATGTTGCTGATATTTGTGTCAGGACTTTTTATCGGCATGGTGCTTGCGCTACAAGGGTATCAGCTTCTTATCGGATTTGGCGCTGAAGAAAGTTTGGGGCCGATGGTGGCATTAAGCTTGCTTCGAGAACTAGGACCGGTAGTGACAGCACTTCTATTTGCTGGACGGGCAGGATCAGCATTGACTGCAGAAATAGGCTTGATGAAAAGTACTGAGCAGCTTTCAAGTTTGGAGATGATGGCTATCGACCCATTGCGCCAGATCATCGCACCACGTTTCTGGGCTGGAGTGGTGAGTTTACCTCTATTGGCGCTTATTTTTACTGCGGTGGGAATATATGGTGGGCATATCGTTGGGGTTGAATGGAAAGGCATCGATAGTGGCAGTTTCTGGTCAATTTTGCAGGCTTCTGTCGAGTGGCGTCAAGATATCGTTAACTGTTTAATTAAAAGTGTCGTGTTTGCGATTGTGGTGACTTGGATAGCTTTGTATCGTGGTTATCAAGTGATCCCCAACCCTGAAGGGATAAGCAAAGCAACAACACAAACAGTGGTTCAGTCTAGTTTGGCAGTGTTGGCGTTAGACTTCCTGTTAACAGCGCTGATGTTTGGCCGTTAACGAGATGAATGTTTGGCAGCTAACATTAAATAAGATACGCAATTAAAGAATGGAAAAATAAGTATGTTGACACGAAAAATAGAGGTTTTAGTTGGCCTGTTTCTTTTATCAGGTTTAGCTGCATTTCTGGTGTTGGTGTTTAATGTCGCCAATGTTGAAGTGAGTTCGAGCAGTAGTCACTACACCTTATATGCTAAATTTAGCAATGCTGGTGGCCTTAAAGTTCGCTCTCCGGTGAAAGTTGGTGGCGTTGTGGTTGGGCGAGTGAGTGATATTAGCCTAGATCCTGTTCAATTAGTTGCCGTGGTCAAGTTATCGATTGATAAGAAGTTTAACCAATTCCCAGAAACCAGCAGTCTGTCTATTTTGACTGCAGGTTTATTAGGTGAGCAGTTTTTAGGATTAACCCCCGGCTTTGTCGACGATGATATCGGGATGCTAGCTGATGGCGATCGTATTGATGATACTCACTCAGCGCTCGTGTTAGAAGAATTAATCGGTCAATTTTTGTATAGTGCATCAGAGAAGTAAGGAATAATAATGGTCAATTACATGCATAAATGGGTAGCGTCGGGATTATTGGTGTTGATGAGCGCGGTGGTTCACAGTGAAGAGTTAAAAGTGAACAGCATGGATCCCTATGTTATGGTGGAAACTGTAGCTAATAATACTTTTGACAGATTTCATCATGATATTGCCATTATTGAGGCTAACCCTGACCATCTTAAAGTGATAATCTCCGATGAGTTGATGCCTTATATCGATGTTAAATATGCGTCTTATAAAGTAATGGGGAGCTATTTAAGGCAAACAAGCAAAGAACAGCGAGAACGTTTTGTCGGCGCGTTTAAGGGGTATCTCATTTCCACTTATGCGCAGGCATTTACTGAATACACAGATCAAGAAGTGAAGTTTGCTCAATCTGCTGACTTCAGCAAAGAAAAAATAGTAGATGTGGGGGTACAGATTGTTGATGGCAGTCGACCACCGATTAAATTGCAATTTAGAGTTCGTCGTCTGAAAGATGATAGCTGGAAAGCGTTTGATTTAGTCGCTGAAGGGGTCAGTTTACTGGCATCAAAAAGTTCAGAAATATCAAACCTTATCCGTCAAAAGGGAATTGAGACTGTGATCACTGAACTTGAAGATCGTACTAAAACTTCAATCAAACGTGCTTCTACGGATAAGAAGGCTTAAGTGGCAGATTTTATTCAACAAGGGGCAGTATGTCATATCAAGGGGCGTTTATCTCAAGTTGAAGTGCCAGCACTGTGGCGGCAAAGACGCTCGCTGCTAGCTGAAGACATTGAGGTCATCGATCTCTCTGCGCTTGTATACACAGACAGTGCTGGGATCGCTTTTATTTTGGAGTTGATGAGCTTGGCAAAAGCTGAAAAACGGACATTGTTTTTTGTTTCTCCTTCAGAGCAAATCTCAAAACTCATTGATTTATATGATTTAGAATGCTTCTTCATTGAAGAAGCCAGATAAGGTAAATAGCTTCATGAATGCTAACGAGACAGAACAAGTTAACAAAGAAACCGCAAAACTTAAAGAAATAGAGCAGGTTTTACTCGATGCGCTTCCATTAGATGAAGTGCATGTCACTCAAGCTGGAACTCACTATAAGATTGTTGCTGTTGGTGAATGTTTCGATGGGATGGGACGTGTAAAGCAGCAACAAATAATCTATGGACCGTTAATGGAGCGAATTACCAGTGGTGAATTGCATGCACTAACCATTAATGCGTTCACGCCGACACAATGGAAGCGTGAAAAAGTGTTTAACATGTAATTTGAGAGTTAAAGTGGATAAATTAAAGATTGAGGCGAGTAAAGCGCTTGCTGGTAATGTCGTCATATCGGGCGCTAAAAACGCAGCTCTGCCTATTTTGATGGCGAGTGTTTTAGCTGAAACCGATTTTGTGGTTAGTAATGTACCAAATCTACGAGATGTAAACACGAGTTGCGAATTACTGCGCTGCCTTGGTGCAGAAGTGAGCCGTAGTGATAACAGTCAAGTGCACATTTCTACCCGTTCATTGAATAATTTTTGTGCTCCTTATGATTTGGTGAAAACCATGAGGGCATCAATTTTAATCTTGGGCCCTTTATTGGCCCGCTTTGGTACCGCTGATGTGTCATTACCCGGTGGCTGTGCTATCGGAGCGCGCCCAGTGAATCTTCATCTTCATGGTTTAGAGTTGATGGGGGCAAAGATTGAAGTGAAAGAAGGCTATATCAAGGCAAGAGTTGATGGTCGATTGAAAGGTGCCCATATCTTTATGGATATGATTAGTGTTGGCGCAACAGAGAACTTATTGATGGCTGCAACACTTGCTGATGGTGAGACTATCATTGAGAATGCTGCGCGTGAACCTGAAGTGATCGATTTAGCTAACTGTTTAATCGCGATGGGAGCAAAAATAGAAGGTGCTGGGACAGACTCTATTCGTATTCAAGGTGTTAAATCTCTGCAAGGGGGTCATTATCGTGTTATGCCAGATAGAATTGAGACTGGCAGCTTTTTAATTGCTGCTGCAGTAACACGGGGTAAGATACGTTGTGTTAATGCTGATCCATCCACTCTTGAGGCTGTGTTGGCTAAGCTTGAAGATGCCGGAGCGCATATTACAACAGGCAGCGATTGGATTGAATTGGATATGAAAGGCATGCGACCTAAAGCTGTGAATATTAAAACAGTGCCTTATCCAGGTTTTCCTACTGATATGCAAGCGCAGTTTTGTTTGTTGAATGTATTAGCGGTGGGGACATCAAGGATCACTGAAACGATTTTTGAAAACCGATTTATGCATGTTCCTGAACTTATTCGTATGGGGGCTAAAATGGAACTTGAAGGCAATACATGTATTATTGAGGGTATCGAGAGACTGAATGGTGCACAGGTAATGGCGACAGATTTAAGGGCTTCAGCGAGTCTGGTTATTGCAGGTCTTGTGGCGGATGGCATCACGATTGTTGACCGTATTTATCACCTGGATCGCGGTTATGAACATATTGAAGATAAGTTTAAAGGCTTAGGTGGGCAAATTGTGCGTGTAAGTTAATCTATACCTCACCTTAGTTAAACTAACGGCCTACATTATGTAGGCCGTTAGTTTTAGCCAATATTACTTGGTTTCTTGAATCGATTTTTCACGGATAGTGACGGGTACATTGTGGATCTTGCCTTGACGTATGACGGTCATAATGATTTGCTCATTCGGTGTTGACTCTGCAATTCTGTCCATCAGCATCTCCACTCCAGGTACACGCTCACCCTCAAATTGAGTGATAATATCTCCAGCTTGTAATTGCGCTTTTGCTGCTGGCCCTTTAGGGTCTACTTCAGTTATTTCAATGCCGGTTAGGTTCGGTAAATTCAAGATTTGTGCGGTGACTTGCTCTACCGGTTTACCTGTTATCCCTAGTTCACCACGGATAACGCGGCCATTTTTGATCAATTTACTCATGATGCTATGAGCGAGTTTGATGGGAATGGCAAAATTGATACCATGGCCACCACCTTCATCGTTGATTTGATAAGATGCGGTGTTTATCCCGATAAGTTGCCCGCTGGTATCGATAAGTGCACCACCAGAATTGCCTGCATTAATCGCTGCATCAGTTTGCAAAAAATCTAAGTAGCCGGAACTTAAGCCATTACGTCCTGTGGCACTGACGATCCCTTGGGTAATTGTTTGGCCTAAGTTATAGGGGTTGCCAATGGCTAAAACAACATCACCAACTTGAGCTGGTGTTGCTAAATTAATGGGGGCTATCGGGAGTGTGTCTCCTTCAATTTTTAACACGGCAAGATCAGTTACAGGATCTGAACCAACCACTTCCGATGTGAATTTACGCCCATCTTGTAATGCGACCACAATTTCATCTGCTTTTTTTATCACATGATAATTCGTTAAGATAAAGCCTTGCTCACTCATGATAACACCAGATCCTAGCCCTTGAAGCGAACCTGAATTTAATGGTTGATCACGATCGACGCTAAGACTATAAATGTTCACAACAGCGGGTGCTGCTCGTCTTACTGCTGTAGAAAATGAGAGTTCGAATCTATTATCGCCACGTTTTTGAAAAAACATGCTTGAAGCATCATTATTGGGTATTAAAGAGGTGATAATGATAAAGACAGCCGCCATTATTAGGCCAAAGGTGACTGCCTTGCCGATATATAAAAGTGTGTCTTTTATAGCCATAGATGAAAGTGTTAGCGAAATTTGGATTAGATTAACACGATTGGTGTTAATAAGCATGAGAGGATTATCCCCTCTCATGCTGTTACTGGGCGTGACTTACCTTAAGATTAAGAAAAGACTGCTATGACCACGCAGTATTTTTAATGCCACCGTCGTTTGTTGCTCTTTTAGCTTAATTTTAAGTTCATTAAGATCGTCAATTGCGTTGCGATTGACGCCGACAATGATGTCACCTTTTCGCAATCCACTGGCAGCAGCAGGTGAATTTTGTTCTATGTCAGTAATTTCAATACCATCACCATCATCGTTATTTTCCAATGTCGCACCAGCAAGCATTGGATGAACGGCACCAGCGGCAGCTTCACTTGTTTGACTGCTCTCACCAAGTGTTGCAGATACCGTTTTTGAATCACCATCACGGATTAAACCAAATTTAACCTTGGCACCGGCACCCATAGTGGCTACTTTTGCTCGTAGTTCTTGGAAGGTTTTAATCTTACGGTCATTGACGCTGATGATAATGTCACCGGCTTTAATACCGGCATTATCGGCAGCGCTACCTTCCATTACTTGATCGACAAAACCGCCATGCTGAGTATTAAGTCCAAATGCTTTTGCAAGTTCATTGGTCAAATCTCTGCCTGATACGCCGAGTACACCACGGCGAACTTCACCATGTTCAATGATCTGATCGACTAAGTTATTGACCATGTTAGCTGGAATTGCAAAACCAATCCCGACGTTGCCGCCACCTGGTGCTACAATAGCAGTGTTAATACCAATAAGATCGCCATTAAGGTTGACTAAGGCGCCCCCTGAATTACCGCTATTAATCGCTGCATCGGTTTGAATGAAATTCTCTAACATTTCGATACCTAAGCCGCTACGGCCCATGGCACTAACAATACCAGAGGTGACGGTTTGGCCTAAGCCAAAAGGATTGCCAATAGCAACGGCAAAGTCACCGACTTTTAGCTTGTCTGAGTCAGCACGTTTAACCGCGACTAAATCTTTCGCTTCAATCTGCACAAGTGCAATATCAGACTCAGCATCAGTGCCAATTAATTTAGCTTCGACTTCTCGACCGTCAGATAGACCGATTAAAATCTCATCAGCACCATCAATTACATGGTTGTTGGTGACAATATACCCTTCTTTAGCATCAATAATAACCCCTGATCCTAGGCCTCTAAAAGGACGTTCACGCACTTGCTCTTGGGGTGCGTTAGGGCCAAAAAAGTATCGAAATGCATCGGGTACTTTTTGTTTTGAAACATGTGTTCCTTTAACCGCAACAGCAACCACTGCAGGTGTTGTGCGTTCCAACATAGGCGCAAGACTTGGAATTGCCTCGCTATTCACAGCCATTGGGATCGCTGCTTGTGATATGGCTGGAGTCAAGCTAAGGGATGCCGTTAATAGGGCGGCAGAGAGTAAGCTTAATTTCGTTTTCATCAATTCATGGCTCCAATGTCGAATATAGAAATATAATCACTTAATGATAATTGGGCAATATCATTGCTTATTCAAGAGGTGATCACAAATCAATTGTTACAGAGTCCGACCGAAAAAATGTAATGAAAGTTCACTATTATTAACAAAGGTTAATTGTGTTTATTTACGATAATGATACTTTCGGTTTCTTGACTGTGCATTTTAGGTTCTTGATTGGCTAAAATACAATTATCTTGTTTGATGTGTTCAGTCTTGTCAGTGCTGAACGTTGCTAAGGGTTTAACGCTGTTCTTTGGCGCTAACATATTTGCTGCTTCATTCCATTGGCGATTGACTTTATTTAGTTGCTCGGTTAATTCTGAGAGTTGTTGGTAATGAACTTCGAAATGATCTGTGACTTCCTGCTTGTGTTGGCTCAGTTCTAAGCTGGTTTGTTCCAGCACTTTATCTCTGTTATTTGACTCATTATTTCTCGCGGAAATAGATCTGATCACATAACCTAAAACAACGCCAAGCACAAAAGTGGCAACAACTAACGGCCATTCCATATACGGATCCTCTATATTTAACCTTGAAGGTCATGATGAAAACAATAGTACATTGGTGATTCCTGACATGATACCATTTAGATGAATTTTAAAGATAGAAGAGATCATTAGACGTGCCCCATCTAACGCCATGGCAACATTATCAGCAAGACCTAATTCGAGATGATTTTTCTCATGATCCGGCGCAAGAGCTGGCTGTAAAAAGCTTGCAACGGGTGTTTGATGAGATCCAAAAGCTAAACAGCAAACCGACAGGTATTGCTAAGTTGTCTTCTTTTCTTGTTGCTAAAAAACAAACGGTCAAAGGTTTGTACCTGTGGGGTGGGGTAGGACGTGGCAAGACCTACTTAATGGATACTTTTTATGACTCACTACCAGGTGATAACAAGCTAAGGGCTCATTTTCATCGATTTATGCATCAAGTTCATCTCGATCTCGATGGTTTAAAAGGGCAAAGGGATCCACTGCTTATTATCGCTAAGCAGATGTCAGAGCAGTATCAAGTGATTTGCTTTGATGAGTTCTTTGTCTCGGATATTACCGATGCAATGCTACTGGGCACCTTATTTCAAGCTTTGTTTAAAGAAGGAGTATGCCTTGTCGCCACTTCGAATATTATTCCAGATGAATTGTATCGTAATGGTTTGCAGCGGGTGCGCTTTTTGCCAGCGATTGAACTGATTAATCAGCATTGTCAAATCTTAAATGTTGATTCTGGTATTGATTATCGGTTACGTACATTAGAGCAGGCGGAGATTTATCATTTTCCGTTGGATACACAGGCCGATACTAATTTATTGACCTATTTTGATAGATTAGCGCCAGAGTCTGAATTATCGACAGCTGACATCGAAATTGATGGACGAAATATCGCCATTAGACAACAAGCTCAAGGTGTGTTGTTTATTAATTTTAGGGACCTTTGTGATGGTCCAAGAAGTCAACGTGATTATATGGAGCTTGCCTGTTTATATCATACAGTATTGCTCAGTAGTGTAGAGCAAATGGGGGATAAATTAACAGGGGACGATATTGCCCGACGTTTTCTCGCCATGGTAGATGAATTTTATGAACGAAATGTCAAACTGATTATATCAGCAGAGGTTTCACTAGATAATATTTATATTGAAGGTTTGTTAACCTTTGAGTTTAGGCGTTGCCGCTCACGTTTAATCGAGATGCAATCTCATGACTATCTTGCGTTAGAACACCTTCCATAAGCGTTAATATCGCTGGTTTTGGGATTTAACCTGCGCCAGTGATGGGGATGTATCGATTTAAATTGCTTAGATTGTAAAAATTAGGTGATTTTTAGCCCAGCTTTGACTATAATCCGCCACCTGCCCTCGTTACTCCGTCGATATGACGGAAGTTGTAAAGCCTAATTCTTTGCTCGAAGGGGCGGGGAATGGCACTATTTGTGTTTTATCAAATAATTGGTAGAGCATTTGAGACAGAATTTAACATTGGGTTTTTGTAAAATGAAGACTACTTTTACTGCTACACCAGAAACAGTCACTCGCGAGTGGTTTGTTGTTGACGCTGAAGGTAAAACTTTGGGTCGTATCGCTACTGAAATAGCTTCACGTTTACGTGGTAAGCATAAACCAGAGTATACACCTCATGTCGATACAGGTGACTACATCGTTGTTATCAACGCTGAGAAAGTTACTGTTACTGGTAATAAAGCGAAAGGCAAAGTGTACTACTCGCACTCGGGTTTCATCGGTGGTATTAAGCAAATCACTTTTGAAAAGTTGCAAGCGCATAAGCCTGAAATGATTATTGAGAAAGCGGTTAAGGGTATGTTGCCTAAAGGTCCTTTAGGACGTGCCATGTTCCGTAAACTTAAAGTTTACGCGGGTACAGAACATAACCACGCTGCACAACAACCTCAAGTTCTTGATATTTAAAACAGGATTAAGCTAATGGCTGCAACTCAGTACTACGGCACTGGCCGTCGCAAAACATCTACAGCTCGCGTATTCGCGAAAATGGGAACTGGTAAAATCCTTGTTAACCAGCTACCACTAGATGAATATTTTGGTCGTGAAACTTCTCGCATGGTTGTTCGTCAGCCACTTGAGCTAGTTGAAATGACTGACAAGTTAGACATCTATGTCACTGTTAAGGGTGGTGGTAACACTGGCCAAGCTGGTGCTATTCGTCACGGTATTACCCGTGCGTTGATGGAACTTGATGAATCACTACGTCCATCTCTACGTGCCGCTGGTTTTGTTACCCGTGATGCTCGTAAAGTAGAGCGTAAGAAAGTTGGTCTACGTAAAGCACGTCGTAAACCACAGTTCTCTAAGCGTTAATTTTCGCTTTCAGAATACAAAAAACCCAGCTTATGCTGGGTTTTTTATTGGATGAAATTCATCTTTTTTGAATATTGCTCTAAGCCTATTTTTGGGGCATAGATTATTAGGAACTGACTTAATGACTTTTCAACTCATCATGCTTGCATTAGCAATTGTGCTTATTCTTGAAGGAATAGGCCCGCTTTTGTTTCCTCATCGTTGGAGGGCATATTTAAAAGATATTTCTAATCAAAATCAACAGCTTCTGCAACGATTAGGTGGTGCTTTAGTAACCGCAGGTGTTACATTATTGATTATTTTTTCATAAACTACTTGCCTACCGCCCCTATTGATCTGCTAAAATCCCGTTTTAACCACTACCGTGCAGCAAATCATGGGCAAAAACGTCGTAGTTCTTGGCACCCAATGGGGTGACGAAGGAAAGGGTAAGATAGTTGATCTACTTACCGAGCAGTCAAAATATGTTGTTCGATATCAAGGTGGCCATAACGCCGGCCACACGCTTGTTATCGATGGCGAAAAAACCGTTCTTCATCTAATTCCATCAGGGATCTTACGCAATAATGTTAAATGCATTATTGGTAACGGTGTCGTACTTGCACCAGATGCACTGATGACTGAGATCAATATGCTGAAAGAGCGTGGCATTCCTGTAGAGGAACGTCTACTGATCTCTGAAGCATGTCCACTCATTCTTCCATTCCATTGTGCTCTAGATATTGCCCGTGAAAAAGCGCGCGGAAATAAAGCGATTGGCACAACGGGCCGTGGTATTGGTCCTGCTTATGAAGATAAGGTTTCACGCCGCGGTCTTCGTGTAGGTGATCTGTTTAATGCAGCGCTATTTGCAGAAAAACTAAAAGAGGTGATGAGTTATCACAACTTTATGTTGACTGAATATTACCAGTGTGAAGCGGTCGATTATGAAAAGACATTGGAAGATGCACTTGCCATTGCTGACTACTTGAAAAGTATGTGTGTAGATGTAACAGAACTTCTGGATCAGGCACGTAAAGCGGGTGAGCCAATTCTGTTTGAAGGCGCACAAGGTACATTACTTGATATCGATCACGGTACTTATCCGTTTGTAACCTCTTCAAATACTACCGCTGGTGGTGTTGCGACAGGTTCAGGATTCGGCCCTCGTCATCTTGATTATGTGTTGGGGATCATGAAAGCTTACACCACACGTGTTGGTGCAGGTCCGTTCCCAACTGAGCTTCAGTGCGAGATCGGTGATTACTTAGGCACTAAAGGTCACGAGTTCGGAGCCACCACAGGTCGTAAACGTCGTCCAGGTTGGTTAGATGTTGTGGCGATGAAGCGTGCAGTACAGATCAACAGTGTCAGTGGGTTCTGCCTGACTAAGCTTGATGTATTAGATGGTTTGGAAGAAGTGAAAATCTGTGTTGGTTACCAGTACCCAGATGGTACCGTGGCGACAGTGACACCTCTTGCCGCTGAAGGTTATGAGCAAGTAACCCCAGTACTTGAGACCATGCCCGGTTGGAGTGAGACCACTTTTGGGGCCACTTCTCTAGAGCAACTACCCCAAGCAGCGTTGAATTATATTAAACGTCTTGAAGAGCTGTTAGAAACGCCCATTGACATTATTTCAACCGGCCCAGATAGAAACGAAACCATGATTCTAGTGAATCCGTTTAGTTAATATTACAGAGGCCGCATTAGCGGCCTTTTTATTTTGAGGAGGTAAATTTAATGGCCCTTAAGAAATGGGCTATACTGCCGATGACCTATTATGAATAGAGAAAGGTAAGTATGGATGAAATAAAATACTTAATATTGACGAGTATTTTATCTCATCGCTACTTATCACAGATAAATATTGGTGAGAAAAGTTATGCTAAAAAAAGACTTGATGAACTTTATAGCTAATTTACCCAGCTCAGCCTTTATCATGAGCTTTGTGCTTATTGCTTCTTTGTCTAGCCAAGTCCAAGCACAAATTGAAGATCAAGCGGTAGATATCTATAGCCAAGAGCAGTTAATTGGGCTTATTCGCACTAAACAATATCTGACCCGTGTGAAAGAGGATGATTGTCAGCTCGTTCAAGATATTGAAGCGAGAGCTGAGGTGCTGAAACAGCCTCTATATCAATATCTTTGGGCCGAAATGTTAAACTATGGTATTTGTGTCGAAGCCAACCCTCCAAGAGGAATGAGCTTGTTGAGAGATGCCGTGGCTCAGGGCAGTGCTGAGGCGATGGTAAGGGTTGCAGAATATTATTATCATGGTACGTTTGTATTTCAAGATAAAGATCGCGCCGTTCAGTATGTGTTGCCTGCTGCGGCAAGTGGTGATCTGCCTGCGCGTATGCTGTTAGTCAGATTGTTTGGTGAAGGGTATGGCAGCTATAGAGATTTTGAGTTGGGATACCTTTGGCTTTATAACGACGTATTTAGCGATGAGGCGACGAAACAAGAAGCTTACAAATTATTGAAGGTGCTTGAGCAAAAAATACCGCCTAGTATCATTGCTAGGATTAAACTGGAACACCTGAAATCCCGATAAATAATACAATTTTATTTGTATGGCCTAGATAGCGTTCTAGGTATAAATTTGAGACATTGAATGATCAAAGATCCGCATTTAAAGCGTGAACAAGACAATTATGAAAACCCAATTCCTAGCCGCGAGTATATTCTAGATCACTTGCGCTCTGAAACATCCCCCTTAAACCGTGAACGTATTGCGGCAGCACTCAAGCTAGAAAGTGAAGAGCAGCTTGAAGCCTTAAGACGTCGACTTCGTGCGATGGAGCGTGATGGTGAGTTGGTTTTCACTCGTGGGCAAGCCTATGGTTTACCTGAAAGAATGGACCTGTTAACAGGGACTATCATAGGGCATAAAGACGGCTTCGGTTTCTTAAAGCTCGAAGAGGGGGGGGATGACCTCTTTATTAATAATCGTGACATGCAAATGTATTTCCATGGCGATAAAGTGCTGGCGCAAAAAGCGGGTGTCGATCGCAAGGGACGCCGTGAAGCCAGAATCGTTCGCTTGGTTCAGCAAAGAGCTGCTGCGTTAGTAGGCCGTTTCCATTTGGATTCAGGCATGGCATTTGTCATTGCTGATGATAGGCGAATTACCCAAGAAATTTTGATCCCAGATGAAGACAAAAATAGCGCTCGTCAGGGAGATATTGTTGTTCTGGAGTTGACTCGTCGACCTGGACGTTATGTAAAGGCTGCTGGTAAGGTGACAGAGGTGCTTGGTCAGCAGATGGCACCGGGAATGGAAATTGAGATTGCGTTACGCAATTATGATTTACCGCATACTTGGTCAAGCCTTATTGAGAAAAAACTGCGTGCCATCCCTGATGAGGTACCAGAAGCCGATAAAGTGGACCGAATCGATTTACGTCAGTTACCTCTGGTGACAATTGATGGTGAAGATGCACGTGATTTTGATGACGCCGTGTATGCTGAAAAGAAAAAAAGTGGCGGTTGGCGTTTATGGGTTGCGATTGCTGATGTGAGTCATTATGTGCGTACAGAATCAGCGTTAGATAAAGAAGCACGTGCACGTGGTAATTCAGTGTATTTTCCATCACAAGTCATCCCAATGCTGCCGGAGAAAATCTCTAATGGCTTGTGTTCGCTAAACCCAGGAGTGGATCGCTTGTGCATGGTGGCCGAGATGACGATTGCTGCCACGGGTAAACTGTCGGGTTACAAATTCTATCCTGCAGTGATGCATTCACATGGACGTCTGACTTACACTCAAGTGGCCGATATGCTTGAAGGTGGCGAAATTTCACCTGAGCTTAAGCCTATTTTTCCTCATCTTAAAGAGTTGCAATCGCTTTATTTAATTTTGGATGGGATCCGGGCTGATCGCGGCGCGATCGCATTTGAAACCACAGAGACCAAGTTCGTGTTCAACTCTGCTCGAAAAATAGACAGTATAGTGCCGAGCCATCGTAACCAAGCACACAAAATCATTGAAGAGTGCATGATTTTAGCCAATGTCGCATCGGCCAAATTTGTGAAGAAACATAAAGGTGAAGTCCTTTATCGGGTGCATGAGTCGCCATCGGAGCAGAAGCTCACTAACTTTAAAGATTTTTTGAAAGAACGTGGTTTGACCATGGGAGGAGGACTTGAGCCAACGCCTAAGGATTATCAGGCGATTATGGAAAAAATAGCTGATAGACCCGATGCTGAGCTGATTCAGATCATGTTGCTGCGTTCCATGCGTCAAGCAACGTATACGCCTGATAACGAAGGCCACTTTGGTTTAGCCCTCGAAGCCTACTCTCACTTTACTTCACCGATCCGACGTTATCCTGATTTAATTTTACACCGCGTTATCCGCTATTTATTAGCCAAAGAACAAGGTGAAGCCAAAGAAAAATGGACATCCGATGGGGGTTATAATTACCAAATTGAAGAGTTAGACTTATTAGGGGTCGAGTGTTCAACAACTGAGCGCCGTGCGGATGAAGCGACCCGTGATGTCAATGACTGGCTTAAATGTGAATTTATGCAAGATCATGTGGGTGATACGTTTGAAGCTGTTATCGCCTCTGTGACTCACTTTGGTATGTTTGTGCGTTTGGATAAACTGTTTATCGATGGCTTAGTGCATATTTCAAGCCTAGGCAGTGATTATTATCAGTACGACAACATGCGTCAGCGATTGGTGGGTGAAGCCTCTGGTCAAATTTATCAGCTTGGTGATGCGGTAACGGTGAAAGTGGCTGGTGTTAATTTAGATGATCGTCAGATTGACCTTATAATGGCAAGCGAAGCGGGTAAGCCTACCCGTCCAAGCCGTGGCAAAAAACCGATCACGGCAAGAGATCGTGTTAATATAGAAGGTGCTAAGTTAGGGAAAGGGGAAAAGAGCGATAAGCCTAAAAGGCGCGGCTCTCGCTCAAAAAGTGGAGTGAGTAAAGCCGCTGGCGGCAAAAATCTTGATTCAGCTAAAGTCAAAACCAGTGGTGGAGCTAAAGAGTCAGGCGTTAAAACCAGCACTGCTGCTAAGAAGTCGAAGGCTAAAAAGTCTTCAGCAAAAAAGAGCCCTGCTAAACGCAAAGTAAAAGCAAGCAAGTAATAGAGACTGAAATAAATGAAAAAACAAGATATCACCTTTGGTATTCACGCTGTTGAAGCGGTATTAAAGCATAGTCCAGAGCGAGTGATCGAGATGTGGATACAGTCGGGTCGTGATGATCAACGTCTAACGACACTTGTTCAAATGGCTGCAGAATACGGTGTTTCAGTTCAAAAGGTCGCGCGTAAAGTATTAGATGATAAATCTGATAATGGGCAGCACCAAGGGGTGTTAACACGAGTCAAACCCATTAAACAGCTCAATGACAATGATCTATTGGCTTTGATTGAGAAAACAGAAACCCCTTTTTTGCTTATCTTAGACGGCGTTACCGACCCACACAATCTAGGGGCATGTCTGCGTAATGCCGATGCGGCTGGTGTGCATGGGGTTATTGTGCCGCGAGATAACTCTGTTGGTTTAACGCCAACAGTGAGCAAGGTTTCCTGTGGTGCAGCGGAAGTCGTGCCCTTGTTTCAGGTGACCAACTTAGCGCGCACTATGAAGAGTCTACAAGACAAAGGGATCTGGATTGTGGGCGCAGCAGGTGAAGCCGATAGCGACCTATACAAGACAGATCTTAAGGGATCACTTGCTATTGCCATGGGCGCCGAAGATAAAGGTTTGCGGCGTTTAACTCGTGAGGGTTGCGATTCGATAGCTTCAATCCCTATGTCTGGATCTGTTTCAAGTCTTAACGTTTCGGTTGCCAGCGGGATCTGTTTGTTTGAGGCTGTACGGCAGAGGTTAGCGTAATTGTAAATTCGATTAGGCTAATTTCTCTGTAGCTTAATTTTATTTAGCTTAGATGAATGCCGGTGTGGATTACTCCTCATCGGCATTTTTATTTATATTGCTTTTAAGTTTTTATCTCTACAGGGCCACTCTTAATTTTTTTAGGATCCGGCTTGAAAGTCATAACGAATTTTTAGTCGCATTTCGCTGTAAGCGTAGAGGATTTTGCCCTAGTTGTGGCGTACGATGAATGGTAGAAAGAGTGTAGTGGCCAATATAACTTGACCACTACATACCGAGGTTATTATAGAAGCTTTGAGCACTTCATATCGACTAAACGTCTTGATAAATTAACGATTGTCTACCTTGATAATGCCTCATTTCATCGCGCTAAGTGTTTTAAAGAAAAATGCTATAAATGGTTACTAAAAGGGCCTGTTATAATCTATTTACCAGCTTATTCACCCGGACTCAATATCATTGAATTACTCTGGAAAAAGATCAAATATGAATGGCTATCTTGCCATGTTTTTATCACGTTTGAGACGCTAAAAAATAGTATAAAAGACATGTTGTATAATTATTAGTCTAAATATTCGATAAATTTTAGTTAAGTGCTTAAGAAGTTTTGGTAACCAATATATAACCAATATATTGGTTATATATAATTTATTTTTAGTCAAGATTTTTGAGTTAAGTTTGATGCAGGTTTAAATACTATGAAGCGATTTTCTTAATTTTAATCCGCGTCATATAAATAACATAGGACTTTATTGTGAAAATGATTAAAAATATTATTGTGGCGGCTATTTTAGCTATTTCTCCAATTTCATCTATTACAGCTTACGCGAATGCGAATGCGAATGATCGCCAAGAAGATCGTCAAGATGATCGTCGAGATGATCGCCAAGATGATCGTCAAGATGATCGTCAAGATGATCGTCAAGATGACCGCCAAGATGATCGTCAAGATGATCGTCAAGATGACCGCCAAGATGATCGTAGAGATAATCGACGAGACTAAATTTAGTTCAATTACACGCAATATAATGACTGTGGTAGTTGATTGCATAGAGGTTAAGCAATAACTATGTGTTAGCTTTTAGATGTTTGTTATTGCTGGATTTTTTGAAGTATTAATCTTAATGATTATTTTTCAGCGTGCTTCTAGGGCGAGGCGTAACTCACTCTAATGATATCGCCATGATTAAACTTTAGTCATGGCTACTTAGCAGTTATGCTAGCTATCTCTTCAATATCATTATTGCATAGGCTAACTATATTCAATTACTCTCTGTTAACGTTGAATATTTCTGTAATATTATAGAGAATTCTGCTGTTTTTTTTATGTCTTCAATCCCCTGCCAAATTTTTTCAGCTGTGTTGCTATTTCTCATCATAAAACTCTCAGAAAAAGCAAGGTAATATGAATTTTCTTGTATTATTATTGGGCTTTTAATTATTTTTGAAAACTGCTCTTTATGTAAGCTTATATTTGTGTCGATTATTGTTTCCATATTAACTATTCCTGTTATGCGACCTAACATTAACATTTGTAAACTCTGCATAGGATTTATCGTTTTTGATAATTTAAGGCCCATGTCTGCTAATTTACTGTTTATCGAATAACCTGTAGTGACACCAATTTCATCAAATTTAGATACATTTAAAAACTTATGACCATCCCAATCAATTTTAGAGCCTTTAAGTTTATATAGATAATACCCAATATTCCTGGTCTTTTTACTATGAGATAATTCCCCAAGTACTTTAACGAGATTATTATCCATTTTAAATTCAGGTGATTTTTTGAAGTTAGACCATGCTATATTATCGAATGGTTTATTTCTTGGGTAGAAAGCCCAATATTCTCTTTCAGTTTTAAAGCTGGTAGGGAACATTCCGTCTATTTTTCCAGATTGAAGATAAAGCTTAGCCCTTACCCAAGGAAGACGTAAAAATTTGAACTTTATGTCTAGTTTTTTTTCAACAAGTTTATATAGTTCCAGTTCCACTCCTGGGTTATTCTCGTTAAATATTTTTCCTGCTTCCCAAATCCAAGGCCTACCTGATGTTTCATCTGTGGCAATTGTTATGACAGTTTGAGCATAAGTCACTGAAGTTAATAATGAACAAAAAAGATAAGTTAGGACTTTCTTAATAAGACTCATTTTATTCACAGTCTATCATTGTTTGGCTTAACTTTAATAATAACTGATTCTATATTTTATACCAATGAGATACATTATTCGAATTCAGTGACAAGAAAGTGAGTAACAGAAAGTCAGCGGTTAGAAGTCAGGAAGTCATATATTTTTGCTTTAGCACATCCTCTATTAACCTTTTAGTTACTTAAACTTAGCGTTGCGCAGGTTGGTGATGATGACTTTAGCTCGACGTATCCTTATCGATCGGACTGACAGGGGAATTAGACCAGAGCAAAGAGGTTTCATCGACTCAAGATGTTCTAAATTACTTGATGGATCTGGTCTCTGATCCGATGCCTTAATCACCGTAGCAAAAGAGTTGTGCCGCCAATACTGGTCAGATGTACTTGTGTCGTCTCAAAGGGGGAACAACCCATTTCTCGCCAAGAAGGCGTTAGATATCAATGATGCTATGGCCATCAGTAAGCTAACTAAATGTCAAATTAGCTCAATCAAAAAGAGGTTTTAAATTTGTTGTCTGATAAATAAAATATATCGTTATTCCTGCCTAAATTTCAAGAATAACTGACACGTTCGGGTATAGATATGAAGGTCTGATTATGTGTATTGTTTAGCTGTATTTTGTTATCATTTTCTTCTGTTTTTTACATTTTAAACATGTAAAATGGCCGTTGTTGTAATATTTATGCGCTAATGTAGCGTCATTCGGAAAAGCCGAATATCTAGAGCAATACGGGTAGTTACTATGTTTTTTATATCATGGGGTTATGTGTACTCATTATTATTTTGTGTTTGGCTATTTATGTTATTTATCGCAATATTCATCGAGGTCGAATAACCAAGTCGAAAGAATATAATGTGCTATTTGATGAAGATACAATAGTGGATGAATTGATCACTTTGCTTATCGAAAAAAATCAAAACCAAGAAAATGAAGATAAAACGATACAAAGTAAACAAGACATACTGGCAACTTTTATTGAGTTGCACCGTTCGGGTAGCTTCTGTGCTCAGTTGAGTGAAGAAGAGATCATCTATTTTGTGAAAAAGAAATTAAATATGGAGAGTTGTAAGCATGGATAGTTATGTACAAGAAGCTAAAAAAGAGACAAAAGACAGCCTAGTCACTCGTATTGGGTACCGTAACATTATTGTCATTTCTGCATTGATCACCGTATTGGTAGTGATTGCTATTTTATTTTCACAAATGATTGCTTGGAATGAAGCTGATGAACGGCTAGTTCACCAATCGGCCTTTACCGGTGATCTCACCGTGATCAATCAAGCTGGACCTTATTTCAAAGCTTTCGGTACTGTATCAGCTTATAAAAAAGTGATATCAATTAATTTTACGGGGGATATCGGTGCTACTGCGAATGCACTGGTATCATTAGTTCCAATTCGTTTTCTTGATACAACTACAGGTGACGCCAGAGGAGTTGCACGCTTTAGACTACCCGGTAATGTGCCTGCTAATGAATTAGGACAATTGAAGGGCTTACTTAAAATCCATGAAGAATTTGGTTCACAAGATACATTAATTTCCAATTTATTACTGCGCGCGACAACAGAGAATGTGAAGGCTTCAGCTAGAATGATGTCAGTTGAACAACATTATTCAGGTGGGAATGGTCAATTAAGCCAAGATTTTGCTGATCAACTCGTCAATGGTATTTTTGTTACAGAACAAATATTTGGTTCTAACCGCGATGAGAAAGCAGAAGATCAAAATAATCTAAGTAAACAGCAGCGTGTAACGATTAAAATAAAGCAAGATGTTGAAGGAAATAAACTACGTAACTCTCCTATTTTAGGAGCCTATGGGATCACGGTTGTCGATGCCAGTATTATTGATATTGATTATGAGAGCAAGGTTAATTCTAGGCTTGAAGCTCAAAAACAAGCTGCGGCGGATGAAGCGTTAGCTCGACAAAATTTAAAAAAGGCCGAGCAACAGGCACGTACTGAAGTCGCTCTTGGTGAACAAGCAATTGCTAAGCAAAGAGCTGAATCAGAAAAGTTAAAAATTAAGGAACAAATTGACGCTGAAAGAGTAAAAGCTAACGCGATTATTTCTGCGCAGCAGCGTGTCGCAGTGAAAGCTGAATTAGCATTAGAACAAGCGGAGATATTGAAACAGCAACGCCTAGAGGCTCTCGGTATGGATGTATTGGCAGAAGCCCGTCAACGAGCAAAATCAGCTGCATTGGACCCTAAATATGTTTTTGATCAAACATTAAAGGCCGAAATTCAAATTCAAACAGCTTTGTTCTCCAGTCTTGGAAACAGTCGGCTAGTCCCTGAAATTATGATCGGAGGAGGGGCAAATGAGCAAAGTAATGGTTCTGAATTTATGCGTTTGTTAGCAGCAGATGCTGCACTAAATCTTAAAAAACGATTGGAAAAGAGATAATTTTTATAAATTAATATATTTTATACCCAAAATGCCGTCACACATAATATGAGTCTGACGGCATTTTTTATATGTTTCTATAGCAGATATAAAATATTTTTATACTTTTTATCTACCATTATAAAAAATAATTAACATTGTGATGAGCTTTTTTTTGAGTATAATATATATGAATATATTATATAAGCAATTAAGTTGTTAAGTTTTATGAGTAAGTTTATTTTTTTATTTTTTTTAATTATGGTGTCATCTGGTGTTACTAAGGCTATATCTAATGAATATGAATATGAATATGAATATGAATATGAATATGAATATGGTGATGTTGAGCCTATAGGATCAGATTATGTTATTGTGACTCTTGATGATAATCCTGTCATATCAGCGATGTCAGTTAAGTATACTAATGAATGGAGGGCAAATTTTTTAGCTGATTTTTCAGATTTACTAACTCAATTACCTAATCCAAATACGGTTGCCAAAAAAGCCATGTTAACTGAATTTAATAAACTAGATCTTAGCTATATGGTTAATGCTTATATTGATCCGGATATTACATTTTATAATAAATTTAATGGCGCATTTAGTAGTTCAAAATCATTTACTGGTTGGCAGCATTCAGGTTCTGGATTAGTCAGTTCTATGACCTTGACTCAAGCTGCAGTACACAATGCTTTTAGTGAATTCAATGATTACTATCCAGGAGAGATAGACCAGCTTACAGGCATTTATAAAGTCGGTAAGGGAGAGGGCCTTTATAATGAATTAAATGAAATTCAAATATTACCTAGTGTAATATGGGATATCATTAGCCGTGTCGACATTCAAAGTTTGTATGACAAGAGTGTTATTGAATTTTTTCAGTTAAATGCTGATAAATACACGCGACTTAATCGTGATGCATTTTTATTCCATGCTATTGAAATGTATAAAAAAGGCCTATTGAATCTAGATGAGGTTTTTTTAGCTCGATCAGTGGTAGAGAATGGTTCTAGGGCTAAAATTCATAAATTTGATATTTATGAATATGAATCAAATGATATTATTGTTATAGAATCAACGGATGAAAATGCAACAAATGGTTTATTGTACATCCCAGGTTTGAGCACACCATTTATTCCTTTTCGTCATAAAAGTGAATTAAGACACCTGTTACAAATGGCTTTAAAATCACCATTAATTCGGACTGTATTTTCTCAACATTTTAGCTTATATAATCGTCAGAATGGCGAGACGTTTTATGGTGTTGATACTGCACTATATGGTATTGCCATGGGGAATGATGACTGGGATAGCTCTTATATCATGATGAATGAAGATGAAACTTTAATCACAGGAGATGTATTTGTTGCCAGAACTAAAGCGATGAAAGCAAGACTTATCAGTGATGGCGATGTGCAGATTAAATCTAATAATGAGGTAACTCGAGATTATATTTTAGGTGTTATCAATACGGTTTTTTATTTATTTCCAGTTGTTGATCTTATTGCGCCTGAAATTGGCATTCCGCTTGGTATTGCTTTATCTGCAACGCAAGTGAGTTTAGATATGGATAAAGCGATAACGGGTGACACAGAAAATGAGCGATATTTAGGCGCTAGAGGTGCTGCTTTTGATGGTGTTTTATTGATGACTCAAGTTATTCCTGAAGCCATGAGTTTTACTTCTAAAGTGAAAGCGACATCAAGGTTATATAAAGAGACTGAAGATATTGCTAATGCGACTAAAGGAGAAAGTGGTTTAGATCCTGTCAGTCAGTTTAGGCTAAACAGTGAAAGAAGAAATGCCGATGTTAATCTTGATTTGAGTAAAATATCAGAATTTGAGGTAGATAATATTAAGGGCGATGTGATTTATAACTTAAGTGGTGATCTCGCCGATGATAGTATCAATATTGGTAGAATAGAGTCTGAAAAATTCACTTATTATGTGAATCTTGATGTGGATGCAGATAAGACTGTTTTTGCGAATTCAAAGCGGTTGATATTGGATGCTCACGGTGGAAGGGAAGCTGAGGCTCTAGAGTATATTAATAATCCCAATTCATCGATAAAACTGCAAGGAGAGACGGTCACAGTACCCAAAGGAATGAAACTTAATTTCTGGTCTCCTGATGATTATTTGTTACGTAACCCGAACATACCTGATTTTATTGAAAACAGGGAGCACTTGCATCCACATACTCAAGTGTATAGTGGTTATCAAGCGGGGTATGAAACTTACTCAACCAAAAATGAAATAGATTTAGAAAGTTTATCGAATACTCACCGTTTCCAACTGACTGCACAAGATTCAACTGGAGTTAATTCAATTGAATTTCGTAAAAATCAATTGTTGCGTAAGAGATCACCCTCCACAGAAGTCATTGTTGGGAAATATCGTTTTTCACATTTTGATAAAACCGATCAATCTAAATTAGTTGGTAGTATTCGTAATATTGCTTTACGCGGTGAATTACCACCGATTGTTGTGACGGTCCCAGCTTCACTAGGTTCTTTAAGAGGAGAAAATGCGGCAACCTTAGCTGATCTTTTTCAGGAGATTAAAACTAAATTCCCTGAAATAAACGAGGTGGATATGGTGACTTGTAGAGAGGTTTATAGCAAAAATTTGAATAAGTCTATTACAGGAAATCGTGCTTATAGTGTGAAATATCCTCAAAAAAAACCGATTTCCCCAGACAATTCTACTCGTCATGAAGGCCATATTGAATCTGTTCATTATCATTAACTAGTGGTGCTGTTTAAACAGAATTTAGGTCGTTGTTCGGCTGGCACAACTCTTCACTTTATGGGTTGTACCAGCCTCACCGTTGCAAAGATGGACTTTACGAATGGGGCGGCTTATAAAAAGCTCATGGGTTTTATGACTTGGCTATTTAAGCGGTTTGGCGTCAAGGAGGTGATAACTCAGGTTAAATATAATAAGTAGATCACGCCAGTTATTTTGATCATTTGATGGTAAATAGGAAACGGCTCAAATACCACACTGAAACCTAGGCCAACAATAATGACTATGGATAAAAAACCAAAGCATATGCCTAATATAAGGAAGGCTGCGTTTTATGCCAAAATTTAATCCTGATGTCATTATTATTAGGTTATTTGGACCTGAGTTGATCGTTACCGATGCAGCAAACATCATAATATTGGTGCAAATCGTATTAAATTTGCATGGATATTGCTGCATACTCTTCGCCTAGCCTAGCCTAGCCTTGCTTATGGCTTTTTGAATTATGTCAAATAAAAAACAGCCGAGTAACATGCCACCTAGTCCAAATAAGACATCACCAAATATACGCATCCATACCAGTTGCTCTACGAGTGGACTATGGATCACCTCTGGTGATCGCGCGAACCAGTACCCATGCTCTACTACGGCGAAGAACTGTATGATACCAACAGGTAATAAAGACATCAGGATCATGGCGGCAAGACCGATGTTTAATGTCCAAAAAGCCCCCTTTAATAGTTTTTCATTCCACAACATTTGACCGCATAAACCTCGTAAACAAAAGAGCATGAGTCCAATACCTAACATGCCATAGACGCCCATAAAGGCACCATGAGCATGGCTAGCCGTTGTATTAAGTCCTTGAATAAAATAGAGAGCGATAGGAGGGTTGACGAGAAAACCTAATATACCTGCGCCGACTAAGTTCCAAAATGCAGTGGCAACGAAAAACATAATAGCCCATTTATACCTGCTCATCCATGGGGCTGCTTGACGAAGGCGGTAGCTCTCTACGGCTTCAAAACCAATAATTGCCAGTGGTACAACTTCTAAAGCTGAAAAAATCGCCCCCCAAGCAATGACCGATGTGGGTGTACCGGTGAAATAAATATGATGTAATGTGCCGATTAAGCCACCCGTTAGGAAAATAACTGTAGCGAATAGTACGGCTGCATTGGCGCTACGAGTACGGATGAGTCCAAGTCGGACTAACATTAGTGCGATGACGGAAGTTGCAAAGGTCTCGAAGAAGCCTTCAACCCATAAATGTACTACCCACCAACGCCAGTATTCAGCAATGGCTAAGTTAGTGTGTTTACCCATAAATAGGCCTGCACCATAAAATAAGCCTATGGCGACACATGAAGCATAGAGTACCCAAATTACTGGGCGTAATTCTCCTGTTATTTTTAGTGCAGGACGCATCGCGGCGGTAACTAGGCTCAGCCAGATAAGTAGCCCACCGAGGAGTAATACCTGCCATACACGACCAAGATCAATATATTCATAACCTTGGTGACCAAATAGGAAGTTCATATCCAGATCGAAATATTGTTGAACCCCTAACCACTCTCCTGCCATCGAACCTAGTACAACAATCACTAAAGCTACCCAGAGAACATTAACCCCAATACGTTGAAATTTAGGCTCGTGTCCAGAAAGTGCTGGTGCAATATAAAGTCCGGTGCCTAGCCAAATCGTTGCGATCCAGAAAACGGCTAGCTGAGTGTGCCAAGTTCGTGTTATTGAATAAGGCAGGAGCTCTGATAGCGGAAATCCATAAAAATTTTGACCTTCAACAGCATAGTGAGCCGTGATCGCACCCAATAGAATTTGAAATAGAAACAGCCCTATCGCGGTAAAAAAGTATTTCCCCACTGCTTTTTGTGAAGCTGTGGGTTTATTAAAAAAGAGTGGGTCTTGTTTTGAAGGGGTAGGCAAAGGCTCGTGTTTACCGCTGGCATGATGCCAGGCGAGTGCGCCAATGCCAGCGATTAATGTGACAATACTTAAAATAGACCAGACGATATTATCAGATGTGGGCAGGTTACCAATTTGTGGGTCGTAGGGCCAGTTGTTAGTGTAAGTATATGTTTCATCAGGACGTTCAGTAATGGCGGCCCAAGCTCCCCAGAAGAGAAATGCATTGAGCTGCTCACGACGTTTGAGATCTGGAACCGTTCCTTCTTTCATTGCGTATTGTTCACGCAAACTTGATAGTTTTGGGTCATTGCCAAATAAAGAAAGGTAATGTTCTGATACTTTATTTATTGCTGCAATTCGCGTATTAGATAGGCGGACGAAGGTATCGCCATTACTGGTTTTAATGACACTGTTATGACGCATATCCTCTTTAAGCATCTGCTCCAAACCGGCTTTGGTTTCATTATCGAGATCTTGGAAACGTTGCTGGTATCTATTATCGGCAGTGATATCTAACCAAGCTTGGGCTTCTTTGTGAAGCCAGTCAGCAGTCCAGTCAGGAGCGACATAAGCGCCATGGCCCCAAATCGAACCTAATTGATGCCCGCCCATAGATCGCCAGACTAATTGACCTTGTTCGATATTATGTTGGCTAAAGACAATCTTACCGCTGCTGCTGGTAAATGCCTTTGGAATGGGGGGCTTTTCACGGTAGATCTCGCTGCCTATACTTAGTAGTACAGTGAAGGATGCAATTAGCACGGTAATAAGTGCGAATACGGTCAATTTTGGTTTACTCATATTACCTCTTTTACGCGGTTATGTATTTTAGGTGATATTGAGTGTAAGCATTTTTTATGCCATAGATTAAAGTTATGACTTTAAAGTAATTGTTGTTAATTATTTCTATTTCTGACGTCATTATGACACGGTTTTTATTGAGTCATAATGACACCAAGCGTCATTATGACTGTGTCTGATAATAACTGTAAATGACAGAGACTATGATAAATATAGACGTTGGCAATGAAATTGGCTTATATAAGCTGTAAAATCTAGAATACTTTCAGGATATCATTACTTATTGCTAATAATTTTGTATTTTAAAATAAGTTATACTTTGATTTTAAATGATTTTTTATTTGTTTTTTAGTATGAATTTGTCCTTGTTTGTTTTTTGTGGTTAGATTGATTAAATTTAATGTTATCCTTAGTTGTGGTTGAGTTTGTTGATGTATAATAGCCAGGGCATGATAGGTTAACTTTGTCGGGGTTAACGTTAACACTGAGGATTATTAAGCTTAGGGAGTTCATTATGAATGCAGAGACTATCAATCATTTTTTTCTTATCGGGGCATTTTTAATTGCTGTCAGTGTACTGTTAAGTGCGGTTTCATCTCGTGTAGGTGTCCCTATTTTATTAGTCTTTCTCGGTGTCGGTGTGCTGGCTGGTGAAGATGGTCTAGGTGGTATTTCTTTTAATGATTACTCCGTTGCTTATTTAGTGAGTAATTTAGCCTTAGCTGTGATCTTACTTGATGGGGGAATGCGTACTCAGGTTTCCAGTTTTCGTGTTGCCTTATGGCCTGCTCTTTCTCTTGCCACCTTTGGTGTGGCGATTACTACTGGCCTCACAGGATTGATGGCTGCCTGGCTATTTGATCTTCATTTACTACAAGGTTTATTGATTGGTGCCATTGTTGGTTCAACTGATGCCGCTGCTGTATTTTCACTACTTAAAGGCAAGCGTTTAAATGAACGAGTAGGGGCTACTTTAGAGATTGAATCTGGAAGTAACGATCCCATGGCAGTCTTCTTAACTGTGACTTTGATTGCGATACTTGGCAGTGTGGGTGAAAATGTGTCTGTTAGTTTTATGGCTATCAGCTTTATTAAGCAATTTGGCATCGGGGCTATTATGGGAGCGGGAGGAGGTTGGTTATTGTGGCAGTTGATTAATCGCACTCAATTGGCTGATGGCTTATACCCTATTTTAGCGTTAAGTGGTGGTCTCATTGTATTTGCTACTTCAAATTACTTAGGGGGGAGTGGGATTCTATCTATCTATTTATTGGGTCTACTTTTAGGCAATAATGCAACTCGTGGACGCCATGCAATATTAAATGTACTCGATGGTATGACCTGGTTAAGCCAGATAGGTATGTTTTTAGTTTTGGGTTTACTGTTAACTCCTTCTGAATTGACAGATGTGGCTATTCCTGCACTATCATTGGCTTTCGGTATGATTTTATTTGCGCGACCTATCTCTGTTTGGTTAAGTTTACTGCCCTTTCAAAGTTTCAGCGCTAAAGAACGTTGGTTTATTTCTTGGGTTGGTTTACGTGGTGCAGTACCGATTATTTTGGCGGTATTTCCTATGATGGCGGGGTTAGAGAATGCACAGCTTTATTTTTAACGTTGCTTTTTTTGTTGTATTAGTTTCTTTACTGGTGCAGGGATGTTCATTAGGGCGTGCTGCGAGGTTGGCGAAGGTGGATCTCCCTCCAATCCCTAGTCCTATATCACGCTCAGGGGTTGAAATTTATCGTAAGAGTGAGTGGGAGTTGTTTGTTTATCGTCTTAGTGAACATAAATGGTGTGTTGGTGAGCCGCTGAGAAAATTGAATATGCCACGTGGTACTCATATTGCCGCATTGTATCGAGGTTGTGAGATGTTACACCCCTCAGGAAGTACAATATTAGGCTCTGGTGATACCTTATGTGTCTTAGGTCATGAGAAAGATCTCGATGCATTAGGCACGTTATTTAGTGAAGCACCTATGACTAAAGTATTACCGCGCTTTTTTGGTGACTTTTTCTTAGATGTTGACATTAAATTGTCAGCACTTGCCCCTATTTATGGTTTAACATTAAATGATAAAACATCTTGTATGTCAGTAGGTGAACTGATGAGTGAACATTTAGTGGGTGAGCATGTCGTCGGTGATCAGTTTGAGTGGCAATCCCTGTACTGGATTATTTTTGAATTAGAACAGGGTGTAGCAACGAAGGTGGGTATACGTTTACCCTCAGAGCTTATAAAATGATCTTGATGTGCGTTATACTAATTAGTTATAGAGCATTTTTCAAATATTGAGTTGTTTTAGCAAGCTAATTTTCAATGGCTCAGTTAGACAGATAATTAGCAGTCTCCTTTTGGAGGAAGAAGGAGACTGTTTATCAGCAGAGCTTAAAGTGGGATAATATTTATTAAAATAATTTTTTTATATAATTTTTATCAGTCGCTATTTTAATTGGCATGTCTACTATAGTTTCTCTCAATACACCGACTTTACGAATATCATTCATCACATTCTTTTTATGTTCGGCTTGTTGTTTACTTTCTTTATCTAATTTGTCTAATTGATCCTTTTTACCTAATTGATCTAACTTTTTAACCTGCTGTAACTCAGCATTTTTTACTTTTTGGTTAAATTTTTCTGAGATAAGATTGGTCTTGGCCCATCTGCTCAATCCCTGATCTTTTGTCGAGACAGGCTCATTCAACATGGATTGTAGAGAACGCCCGTAGGCTAATGTAGCTCCCTGTTCAATCTTACTTTTTTGAGCCATGACTCTAGTATTGTATTGATGACCTTCATCTTTAGATTTTATGATATCAAATTTATCTATTTTGGGATTATTTTTTTCAAATGCAGAGTCCTCAGATAAAATTGCAGGCCCATAAGCCCATGGATCCATAACAATTTTTTTCTCAGTTGTTATTTTTCTCATCACTCCATTCTCATCTTTAGTGTGTTCTTTCGTGCTGGTAGACAAATGCGCCCATTGATGATCAAACCCTTTTTTACTTACCTGATATATTTCCTCTCCTTCTTCCATTTTATTTGCATGAATAGCGTGAACGACTTGAGCATGCTCACCGCAATTACCTGTTTTAGCGAGCATAGCAACCGCTGGTTGTGTTGCTATTCGAGTGGGTAAGTTATCAGAGGTGGTTGAGTTGTACTTATGAGCATAGCCTCGCAATGTTCGCAAATCATGATGTGGTTTAAAATTGTTAATTTTTTTAGCTTCGTTACTATACGAGCTAGGTACGTTTGCGCGGCCATTACTTAGTTCTGATCGTGTTTCATTGACTGACGCATTTGCGCGAACCAGACTATTTATTATTTCTTGGGAGGGTTTTTCGTTCAATTTAGCTTTATCATTTAGGTATCGGTTTAGCTCAATATTAGGCGATAGCTTATATAGCTCAATGTTTGAAGAAGTCTTTTTTATTTTTAGTTCGTTGGGAGAAATATTGTTTAGAATAGTCCGTATTCTATTTTGTTTATTTATATTATTTGTTTTTCGAAATGTTTGTTTTAATCGAGATGTTGTAATGTTTTTAATATGTTTTACATCAAGTTTTTCTATTTTTTTTAATTCGTTAGTAGATACATTTAAGCCAAACTTTACTCTGATTTGTGGTGGTATGATGGTCATATTAACCTTTTTATTGTGTTTTTGTAGTTTTTTTTGGAGCATGCGGCATTTTTTTGTCAGTCGTCAATTAGTTTTTTTTTGCTTTTTAATTCAAATATTTATTTTTTCATTTGAATTCAGCTTGTTTTTTGAACAGCCTGAAGTTATCCCCCCTCTTGCTGCAGACAACACTTTCTATTTATAAAATTACAACTAATTATGATAGAAAAGTATCACCTTTAGTATTAATGTTCTGGTTATAAAAATAACGAATAAAGAAATGCAGCATGATCCGTAATCCACTTTCATTTTTACAAAATATTGATCAAAATATCTCTGTTTTAGTCCGTGATGCACTAAGTGAACTGGGAGTTGAAAATGAGCTCTTAAATAATTTTGATTTGCACTCTACTATAGAAATAGCATTGTACGATAGTCTGCCTATTAATATTTCTTTACATGAGGATAGATTGTTGATTTGGTCTTCATTATCAACAACTGAAGAGCTATTAATAACCAATGCAAGGTTACTTATTGGTGAAATAACAAAGCCAATTGACGGTGTCGAGGGGAATGGATGTTTTCTATTAAAAATAGAAGGTTCATATGACTTACGTGCTGTGATTAATCTGGATTCACTTAAAAATAATCAATTAGATAATATTTTAATGCAGTTTCATGAGCGGCTGAAACTTATCGATTTTTAGTGTGTATATGAGCGTCTAACTTATCGTTGATAACAGTATGTTTCGATAATGTTACTTATATACTGAAGGGTCGTCTTTATGTGGACGTGTTTTAAATCGTTTGTGTAGCCACATATATTGGGCACGATTCTTATTAATTATCTGCTCGATAATATCATTACCTCGCTTCGCATCTTCAATTTCGTCTTTAGTTGGGAAGTCATCTAGAGGTGGTGAGATTTCGATACTATAACCCTTGTCATCAGCATTTCGCTCAACACGGAAGGGTAAAACTTTCGCTTTGCCAAGTCTAGCTAAGGTGGTAGCACCTGTAATAGTAGCAGCATCCGGCATGGCGAAAAATGGAATAAAAGCAGCACTTGAACGACCAAAATCTTGATCTGCAGTATACCAAATGACATCTGGCTTACGAAGGCAACGAACCATCTGACGAAGATCGCGTTTAGGAATTAGAGCTTTGTTCGATCTAAGCCGCCCTTTGACCTGTAGGTATTCGATGACCGGATTATTATGAGGCCGATAGACACCGACTCCTGGCTGAAATTGACCAAATATTCTGGCCCCCATCTCAAGCGGGAGGCAATGGACTGCGAATAAAATAACACCATGACCATCACTTAGTGTTTGTTCTACATGCTGTTGGCCTTTCATGTTCATATGACGCTTAATTTTTTCATCTGACCACCACCATGCATTAATGGTATCAAAAATCGCTTTGCCTGTTTCTTCGAAGTTTTGGTTCAGTAGTTGACTTTGCTCTTGCTGACTCATGTTTGGAAAACACAATTCTAAATTACGCTTGGCAGTATTGACTCGGTCGTCAATCATCTTTTTTGCTAAACGGCCTATAATTGCCCCTAGCTTCATTTGCATTGATAAGGGGAGCAGTTGAGTTAGACGCATAAGAGCGACACCTAGCCAGAGCAACCAGTATCTTGGATGACACAGATGATTTGAAAATTCAGCTTTTTCGACCACGTTAAACTCAGAAATGACAAGTTAGGTGGCTATTCTAACGTACAATGAGCAAAAAAATAAAAATTATTGTTGTTTTTGACTCTTATTCATCACTTCATTAATGGTAGAGGTGATATGTGTGAAGCTAATAAGATTGAATATTATAACCCATTTTTTGGGGTGTATAGGAATAGAGGAACAATGGTTTCTGAGCTGGCGTTATTGTGATAAAACATAGCCAATAATAACGGGTAAAATATTAATAGAGTATTGAATAAAATGATAAATTCGTTTTTTACATTTTTAACTGAACCTTAGCTGAACACTTTTCTATTAGTACGTCTATTGAGCAAGTTACTAAAGAATTCCCTAATGTGGTTTGTTAAGATCTATTCTCATTATTTTTAAGTCATAAAAATATCACGAGTAGGAGATCATCAGGTGGCCAAGCGTTCAAAAATAGAAACAGAACAAACGATTAATCATATTATGAATGAGGCGCTCAAACAATTGTTGACTCTTGGGTATGACGCTATGTCCTATACTACTTTATCAAAAGCGACAGGGATAAGCCGTACTGGAATAAGTCATCATTTTCCCCATAAAGTCAATTTTGTTGCATGTCTAGATCCTCAAATCAGTTGCCTTTTCTTGGATGAACTCGATTTTAGCAGTTTAGATACACTTGAAAATTCATGGTTAACATCTTTAGAGAGTAAGACAATATATATGATTCTCAAGTTGTTTTTTAGTTTATGCGGTGACGTAACTCATGATGTGACTTCGTTTAAGGCGATAAGCTTAGTTTACGAAAAAGCGGCTAATGCCTTCGGTGTAGCAGGGGAGCGTATGATAAGTGTTCTTCTGGGGAGAAGCGCGGTAATAATGTTGTCTCAAGCGACTGAAATTAATGTAACTTAACTATTAATAGAGGTGTTTTTAGACCTGTTTAATGTTTTCTCTAAGTATTAATACCGGATTAAAGTCTATTTCTCCTGTGCTGTCGATTGTTATTATTTTATGATCTTGTCTCGCCACAGCGAGTTTTTCATCTGAGGATTGTCTAACAAAAAGAAGCTGGAAGCCAATTTTTGTTAATGTATAAAATGCAAATATTTGCGCGGTAGACAATAGATGCCAGTGTTGTTCGCTATCCGGTTGTTCCAACCTTTTGTTATTGGCACTTGGTGTGATATCAATTGAATCCATTTGAATTTACACCCCTCCATAATTAGCTTATTTATTAATGTCAATACACTATATAAGCAGATGTTTCTATATTGTGCAATGTTTGAACGTATCTTAATCGTATCTAGCAAAAACCTACCATGATGGTGATCATAAAGACACAGGCATTTGATGTGTCAATTTTATCCTATATTCCAAAAAGGAATTAAAAATCATATTTTATTCTTTTTTGCTTTTTAACATAGGGGCTAAGCTAACAGGCATTACACAGATATAGGGCTGTTCCATGTTGTTAAAAGAGCTTTCATCGTTCGCTTCTCCTTTGTCCCAAGGACAAGTAGAAAAATTAAAACAGCTCACCTCTGAGCTGAGCACCGTTCAACTTGCTTGGGTAAGTGGCTATTTATCTGCTACTGCGGAGCAGGGAGCCAGTCAAACTGGCGATGAAGCTGCGCCAGCGCAGACACTTACTATCTTGTATGCGAGTCAAACAGGCAATGGTAAAGGGGTGGCTAATGAGTTGGCTAATGAAGCCAGAGCTCAAGGCTATGCAGTTAACTTGTCATCGATGGGTGAGTATAAGGTACGCCAACTTAAGCAGGAAACGGTACTGTTAGTTGTAGTCAGTACTCATGGTGAAGGGGAAGCCCCAGATGATGCCATCGAGTTGCATAAGTTTTTAGCGTCTAAGCGAGCGCCTAGTTTAGCGCATCTACACTACTCAGTATTAGCGCTAGGTGATTCAAGTTATGAGTTTTTCTGTCAAACAGGTAAAGATTTTGATGAAAGGTTAGCAGGTCTTGGTGCGACAGCGATTCAGCCGCTTGTAGAGTGTGATGTCGATTATGAAGCGTCAGCTCAATTGTGGCAGTCTGCTGTATTGCAAGCGGTTAAGCCCTTGATTGAAATTAGAGGGGCCAGTGTTGTTTCAATTTCACCTTCTGCCAATATTAACGAAAGTCAATTCACTAAGCAAAAACCGTATGCCGCTGAATTATTAGTGAGTCAAAAATTGACGGGTCGCGATGCAGATCGTGATGTACGTCATGTTGAAATTGATTTAGGTGAGTCAGGATTGATTTATCGAGCGGGTGATGCTTTAGGTGTTTGGTTTAGTAATAGCGTCGATTTGGTTGATGAAATCTTGGTTAAACTGTCTCTTGATGGAGAGTCTCAGGTGACGCTTGGTAAAGACTCATTGTCATTGAGGCAAGCCTTAATTGAGAAGAAAGAACTCACACAACTTTATCCAGGGTTAGTAAAAGGCTGGGCAGAATTAAGCGGTGATGCTGAGTTGCTTAATATTGCTGCGGATAAAAAAATGACGCGTCAGTGTATATTAAATAATCAAGTTGCTGATTTGATTTTACAATATCCTGCCAGTATTAGCTCTGAACAATTACTTGAGTTGTTACGTCCTATTACTCCACGCTTATACTCCATTGCATCGAGTCAATTAGAAGTGGAGTCTGAAGTTCATTTGACCGTCGCGCTTGTTGAAGATGATCGTGGTGGCGTTACCCGATTTGGTGGTGCTTCACAATTTTTGGCTCAAGCAAAAGAAGGCCTAGCAATTAACGTTTATGTCGAGTCGAATAATCATTTCAGATTGCCTGAAAATCCTGATATTCCAGTAATAATGATTGGCCCTGGAACTGGCGTTGCTCCATTTCGTGCTTTCATGCAAGAAAGGGCAGCGCAAGGGGCTGGGGGAGACAGTTGGTTATTTTTTGGCAATCCACATTTTGAGCAAGATTTTCTTTATCAAACAGAGTGGCAACAGTCTTTAAAAGAGGGTTTTTTAACGCGTATTGATTTGGCCTTTTCACGTGATCAAGCGCATAAAATTTATGTTCAGGATCGTATTATTGAACAAGGTGAGGAGTTGTGGAAATGGTTGGAAGCAGGTGCTCACCTTTATATCTGTGGTGATGGTGAACGTATGGCTAAGGATGTTCATCAAGCTTTATTAGATGTAACGGTCAAGTTTGGTGGTAAAACAGCAACAGAGGCTGAAGATTTTTTAGCACAGCTGCGCAGCGATAAGCGTTATCAAAAAGATGTGTATTAAGAACGATTCTTAGCAATAAACCGATAAAAGATGCAGTGCCAAGATGCATTGCACGAATAAAAGATGAGTGAGGCTGTGGTCATGTCAGATGATAAAAGTGTACAAAAAGTGGAAGCGTTATCAGTAAACGAACACCTGAAAACAGACAGTGATTTTTTGCGGGGAACGATTAAGCAAGGATTAGATACTGCAGTGACAGGCTCTTTCAGTGAAGGCGATCAGCAGCTAATTAAGTTTCATGGTTTTTATCAGCAAGACGATCGTGATTTACGTAACGAACGTAAAGAGCAAAAACTTGAACCTTTGTATAGTTTTATGCTGCGTGCCCGTGTTGCTGGTGGTGTTTGCAGCCCTGAGCAGTGGTTAGGGGTTGACGAGATTTCCTCGACATTAACGAGCTCTAACAGTATACGGTTAACCACACGTCAAACTTTTCAATATCATGGGATCTCTAAGCGTAACTTAAGAACGCTTATTCAAAGTTTAGACAGTAAAGCATTGGACTCTATTGCAGCTTGTGGTGATGTGAACCGTAATGTGATGTGCAATCCTAATCCAGTTGAATCTCGTTTGCATGAGCAAGCATATTACTGGGCTAAACAGTTATCAGACCGATACCTCCCACGCACTAAAGCGTATGCCGAGATCTGGCTGGGCGATGATAAAGTCGTCACAAGTGAGGGGGATGATGTCGAACCTGTATACGGTAAAACCTATTTACCGCGTAAGTTTAAGATGGCCGTTGCTGTACCACCAGATAATGATGTCGATGTTTACACCAATGATTTAGGTTTTATTGCTGTTGCTGAAAAGGGAGAACTAATAGGTTTTAACTTAGTGGCTGGTGGTGGAATGGGCTCGACGCACGGTGAAGTACAAACCTTCCCACGTCTCGCCGATGATTTTGGTTTTGTTAAAGCTGAAGATACCTTAAAGTTTGCCGAAGCCATTCTTAAAGTTCAGCGTGACTGGGGGAATCGCTCTAACCGTAAACTTTCAAGGTTGAAATACACCATTGTAAAGTATGGTTATGAGGTGTTTAAAGCAGAAGTAGAGAAGCGTGCAGGGGTCAAGTTTGAGCCCAAGCGTGATGTCGTTATTGGTGATCGCGGCGATCGTTATGGTTGGATTAAAGGGGTTGATAATCAATGGCACTTAACCCTATTTATAGAAGGGGGGCGAATTAAAGATTTACCTGGCCAGCCATTGCAAACAGGGTTAAGAGAAATCGCAAAAGTGCATAAAGGCGATTTTCGTATGACGTCGAATCAAAACTTTATCATCGCCAGAGTGGCTGAAGAGGATAAAGCTGAAATTGAAGCATTAGCAAGAAGTCACGGTTTGATGGGCAAGGTGATCACGGAAACCCGTGGGCGATCTATTGCGTGTGTGGCTTTGCCTACATGTGCGCTTGCTATGGCTGAAGCTGAGCGTTATTTTCCTGATTTTTTAACGAAGGTCGAATGTTTGCAGGAAAAACACGGTTTCCTTGATCAAGGTATTGTTATTCGTATGACGGGCTGCCCCAATGGATGTGCGCGCCCATTTGCAGCTGAAATTGGCTTAGTGGGCAAAGCCCCTGGTCGTTATAATCTGTATTTAGGGGCCAATTTTGAAGGAACACGTTTAAATAAGTTATACCGTGAAAATATTCAAGAGGCTGACATTTTATCTGAACTCGACAGTTTGTTTGCCCGTTATGTGGCGGAGCGAGAAGAGAAAGAAACCTTTGGTAACTTCACGGTACGTATTGGTGCAGTGAGCGCGGTAATTGATGCCGCTAAGGATTTCCATGAGCAGAGCAGTCATGCCTGAATCGAGAGCGCTTGATTCTATTGTTTCTTGCGATGAACTGTTAGCATTACTTAGCGCATCGACTATCGAGCAAAAAGCTGAGCTTGAGCGGATCAATATTTTTTTGCTAGGGTTAAGTTCAGCTCAACGTGTTGCATGGGCACTTGAATACTTACCGGGTAATCATGCTCTTTCGTCAAGTTTTGGTATTCAAGCCGCAGTGATGTTGCATTTGGTGAGTAAGCAAAAAAACGACATTCCAGTCATATTGACTGATACTGGTTACCTCTTTCCCGAAACTTATCGTTTTATTGATGAGTTAACTGAGCGTCTTACGTTAAACCTTAAAACGTATTCAGCTGTATTTAGCCCAGCTTGGCAAGAGGCTAGATTTGGCGCTCTGTGGGAAAAAGGCCTAGACGGATTAGATCAATATAACCGTATGAATAAGGTCGAGCCTATGCAGCGGGCGCTGAGTGATAATCAAGTTGGTACTTGGTTTGCGGGTTTGCGTCGTTCGCAGTCAAGCACTCGCGAAGCCTTGCCTATTTTGGCGATTCACGGCACACGATTTAAAATATTACCTATTTTAGATTGCAGTAATAAAGATATTCATGAATATTTGACACTGCATGACTTGCCTTATCACCCATTGTGGGAGCAAGGCTATGTCTCAGTAGGGGACATTCACTCAAGTAAACCTCTGGAGTTAGGGATGAGCGAAGAAGAAACGCGCTTCAATGGTTTGAAGCGTGAATGTGGTCTGCATTTTGAGATTTAAAATGTAGATATTAATGTTATGTATAATTGAATCCCTACTGATTTTTTGATTTTTCAGTGTCATTAATTATTTTTCAAGCCTGTGAGGAAAACAAAATAATTTTAATAAATTTTAAAATGACGATGATAATTTTATTTGTAATATAATGCTGGTAACACATAGTAAATATATCATGCTGAATTTTACTATGTGTTATTGTAAAAATAATTAATGACTATGTTTAAAGTGTACAATGTATTTCGGATTCATTGCTTCTGCTTTTTTTAATAAAAACTCATTAGTTCCGCTTGATATTTTAAATGGGTTGATTCCATAAGCTTGAGCGCCTCGACTAACAACAGAGTGTCTATTATTCTTAATATTATCTATACCATCCCTACGCATATGTTCATGTTTTTGCACGAATGGATGTCTGAATTTAGGTACGCCTAAAATAACACTAGAAATAACAACTAAAGACTCAACTGAAGAGCTTCTATCATAATCTAAAAGATAGGGGTCCTGTGTATAGCTAATTACTTTTCCCATTGAGTCAGAGAAATATGTTCCTTGCCCTAAAGCGCCATATCTAGGTTTTTCTGCGGAGCCATGATTTGAACTTAAATCAGGTCTAAATCCACCTTCGGCAATTTTTTGTACAATATCATTAGATGTCCCATGAAAAAGAAACACTTCACCGATACTCTGATCCAAGCCATGAGTGAAATGTGTCGTCGTTGGTTTTATTTTTTCTAACGTTTTTTGTCCTGCTTCAATAGTAATTTTTTGTTTATATTCACGATATCGCTGTTCAAGAAAAGGATTAGAAATAACTTCAATTTTAGTTATTTTTATCGGGCCAGTTTTTACCCTAGGCGCTCCACCTCTATCACCTTCTTTAAGCCGAAGTCGTGCCCTAGTTTTTTGTGCTTCGGTTGTCGTAGGAAGATCTAAATAAGCTTGTGCTCGTAGCATTCTGACGTCTTCTTTTTTAGGAGAAGTGATAGGTTTCAATACTGCAGAATTCATCAAGTGCTGTTCAATAATATTATACATTGGATCATTTTTAGAAAGCTCTGATATTGTACAGGGCACTGAACCGTTCATTGAATGAAGAGTTGATTTTGAGCTGGTATTCATATACTTTTTGAACCTATAAAATAGTAATCACTGTAAATAACATCTTTAGATTCATTTGTTTGAATCTAAAGTAATATTACCATTTTAAACTCTTAATAAAAATGATTTTACCCTTTAAATACAATGTGATACATATTGTGATTAAAGGGCGAGAGTTAATGTTTTATAGTTACTATCCTCACACCGTATTACTGCACGAGTTACACATAATCACCACAAAATAGATCAAGTTCACTAATTATTTGAACAGAAGAAAAAAGTAAAAGCATCATACATGCTTATTAAGTGTATTCGGATAACAGTTTGTTTAACATTTTCAAAGTGATTAGAGATTGTTATGTCAGTATTTTTAGTGGCATTGCCACTTCTTTTTCATCTGTATTATCTCCGATATTAATCCTGTACTATTAAGGTCAGTAAATGACGATCTTAAATGGAGTATTAAGCTTGAAAATTCGTGTTGGGGTGATTGGTTTTGGCACCATAGGGCGTTTGGTCATCAATGGCATGTTAGCGCACCAAGAGTTTGAAGTTGTGGCCGTTTTTGATCCAGCTTTACAGGATAATCATGCTCAGTCATTGGTTGGTGGTGAATACGAAGGAATTATCATCATGCCAAGCTCCGCAGCATTACTTGCTATGGATAATATTGATTTGGTATATATCGCCACTCCTCCTACTACCCATGTTGATTATTGTCGTCAGGTTATTTCTGCTAAGAAAGCGTTGTGGTGTGAAAAACCGTTATCGGTAGATGTTAGTGAGGCTGAGCAGCTGGTGAGGGAAGTAGAAGCTTCAGGACTCGCTGCTGCAGTCAACTTGTCTTTGGCAAGTAGTCCAGTTCTGGACAAAATATTAACCCTTATGCAAGAGCCTGAGCAAGGGCGTGCACTTAAGGTTGAGATGCGATTTCATTTTAGTAGCTGGCCACGGCATTGGCAATCAGGCGCCGCAGCCTGGCTTTCCAGTCGAGAGCAAGGTGGTTTTCTTCGGGAGATATTTTCTCATTTTGCTTTTCTCCAACATCGTTTATTTGGTGTCATGGAGCTGATGAATAGTGACGTGTCATTTTCTGTTCCTGAGGGCTGTGAAGACTATGTCATGGCGAGTTACCGAACCGGAGATATTGAGATTAAGGTTGTCGGTGGTGTTGGTGGTATGGGCCCAGACATTAATGAATGGACGCTTTATAGCGATAAGCGTGCCCTTCGATACGCTGATTGGAATAAAGTGAGTATTGGAACGATTGAAGGCTGGAAGGAACTTAAATTGGATATGAGCCAAGGTTCTGTGCAGCTGCAACTTGATGAAATAGTTAAAATGCTGTCTGGGCTACCACATAAATTGTCTAGTTTTAGCGAGGCGTTGGCAGTACAACATGTCGTTGAAAATACGTTGGGAGTACACACTAAAGCATCATGTTCTAATTAGGTTAACTTTGAGTGATAATATGGGCTCCATATAGTATATTGAGCCCATAAATGCCTTTAGGGGAGATGTTATGGAATATGCCCTAAAATGTGGCTATTACGCTTCTTGAGTTTTCCTTATCATTTCTGTAGCGGTTATCCTTGGACTCTAAGAATTAAGTGTAACAAGGGAAGTTCCCTTTTCAATCACTGTCATTTTCTCATGCATCTAAGTAACATCAATGAATGTTATAAGGTAGGGGAAATAATAGCACCTAACGTCCAACTAATACTTTGACCATTTATTTTGTTAATAGTTAAAATGTTGTTGTCCTCACTTAACTTATATCCCTTAGATATTAATGCATGCTCATAGGCTGCATTAAAACATTCTGTGTATAGATATTTGTCTTTTTGGTATTCAGGACTCTTATTTTTTAATTGATCCCAATTTGTGCTACAGAAATCTTGTCCCTCTTTGGAAAGCTTGGTAAGTGAGTAATTGTCTGTTATCCCTAGTGTTTTAGCTGTATAATAAAATCCAGCTATAGCGTAAAAGTCATTTTTAGTATCAGCTGTATTCACTAAATGATTAATGAAATGGGTATTATTTACTAGTGATTTAACTTTTTTAGTGCATTTGGTGAAATTTCCCGTACCCAATTTCCCATTTGGTAATAAGAACCCCTTTGGAAAGCAAGAGGATTCATTTAAATATTGTACTATTGCTTGATCTTGACCTAGCCCAAGAAAGCTATATGAAGATAGATAATATGTATTTTCGTTGACAGGTACTACCATAGAATCATCACTTGATTGTTCGAAAGTGATTTGTGTTGAAGCCCCACCTAAGTCCATTACACCCGTTGTTTGTCGTTTATTTTTGAGTGAATCATTGAGATAATTACTTGCCAGCCATGCATAAGCACCTTCGACTTTTCCAGTGATTGTTTTGACGCTGACGTGGGAAGAGGGATAGTGATTTTCAATCCATTCTTTTACTTCATTGTTAATTATCTCTCTTTTGGATGGTGAAACTAGGCGCATGCCCGCTGTGGAATAAAAATTAATGTTATCTGGTTCAGTTGTTACTTCTACGAACAGTTCTGTTAAATACGTATCAAGATTTTTTAAATTCACATTCTGAATTCCCCCTGAAATAGAAAGACTAGAATTACTATCAAAGATAGGTAATCCCTCATCAGAGCCTGAATTATCATAATGGTATTTATAATCATATAAACGAGAACCTGAGCTGCCAGCATCGATTACGAGTGTATTTTCAGCAAAAACAGTTTCAGAAATCAGGGTTGCAGGTAATAAAAGTAGACAAAGCCATTTGTTAATGAGCATAAAAGTTTCCAGAATATTTTTAATAGGATGCGTAATTTAGCTACATTTGAGCAAATTATCTCTCAGGTCTTTACCTTAGATTATTTATTTTTTTTGGGCGCTTTAAGTCACTGGTTTGTTCTTTTTATTTGTGGTTTATGAAGGATAATTAATTTAGAATTGATCACTGAAGAGTGGTAGGTTAACGAGAAGTTAATAACTGGGCAGGGGTTTTATCCTGTTTTTAATCAATAATTTGTTAGCCGTTAGCGTAACTATTAACAATGGAGAAAAATGAGTGTTCGTAAGGAATGCAACTAAACATGATGCGAATAAGTAGTTAGAACTTATCGGGCACAAAGCCGAGTTAGATCCAAGCATTATAAGGGGGTCAGGGATAAATCTTGACGAGTGTTGAGAAACTTGAACGTTATAGATGGGAGCGCCCCTATTCCCGTTTCGATAACATCAGCTAACAATCGCTTTCAGTATGATGTCGAAAGCTCTGACTATGATTATAATTTTTATCATGTCCTATTTATACGAGAATTGAATTTCAACAGATTTAAGGGTTAGTAAGTTTGAAGCAATCAATAGTACACATTGCTATCGTCGTTAAAGATTATGATGAAGCGATTGATTTTTATGTAAACAAACTCAAATTTGAGCTGGTTAAAGATACTTATCAACCAGAGCAAAATAAACGTTGGGTGGTTGTTTCGCCACCAGGTTCCAATGGTGTCACCTTATTATTAGCACGTGCATCTAAGCCTGAACAACATGATTTTGTTGGTAATCAAACAGGCGGTCGAGTTTTTCTTTTTTTAAATACAGATGACTTTTGGCGTGATTATCATCGGATGGTATTTGAAGGTATAAAATTTATCAGAGAACCCCAAGAGCAAGATTATGGCATCGTTGCCGTATTTGAGGACTTGTACGGTAATCTATGGGATTTACTCGAATTAAACTAGTATCGATGCGAGTTATACTAGTAACTGATGTTAAGTCTATATTTTTTCATCGTCTGATATTCTGTCGTTTGCGGTTAAGATCCTTAATCGATTAACGCACCATCCATATCGAAAATGACGGTTTTAAGTAAGGGGGATGTCATATGTCTCCAATATGTTCAGTATAATTATGATGAATAGTAGTACTTTCTAATGTCTTATTTTTCAATAAATAAGTAGTTAAAATACCTTTTTTAAGCGTGATTTCATTTGAGCAAATAGTTATATCTATAAATTTATTATTCGTAACTTATTGTTGATAATGGTATTAATTCTATTTTTGAGCTATGGTTTAACTAACTTGATGGTATTAATAGGATAAATCGCAGTGATTGTTTTTTATACTGTAGATGTGTTTTTCAGTTTATTGCCATGAAAGTGTGATCAGATTCAAACCTTTCTCAAGCTGTAGTATAATACGGTGAGTAATGAGGGTCGAGCCTGCTGAAGTGTGAGCTTTGTTGATGAGCAGTGCTGTTTTGTTGTAAGAACGCCAAATAAGAGGAATATTGCCGTGCTAGAAGCATACCGTAAACACGTCGAAGAGCGTGCTTCAGAGGGCGTAGTCCCTAAGTCATTAGATGCCCCACAAGTAGCAGAATTAGTTGAGTTAATTAAGAACCCACCAGCAGGTGAAGAAGCGTTTCTTCTTGATCTGCTTGAGAACCGTATCCCACCAGGAGTCGATGAAGCTGCTTATGTTAAAGCAGGTTTTTTGGATGCAGTAGCAAAAAGTGAAGTGAGTTCATCTATCCTATCTTCACAGCGTGCTGTTGAACTGCTTGGCACTATGTTGGGTGGTTATAATATTTCCCCCCTAATTGACCAGTTAGATAATGATGCACAAGCGCCATTAGCCGTTATTGCATTATCAAAAACTTTATTAATGTTCGATTCTTTTCATGATGTTGTTGAAAAGATGCAAGCTGGCAATAAATTTGCTCAGCAAGTTGTTGAATCTTGGTCTAATGCTGATTGGTTTTTAAGTCGTCCTAAGCTTGAAGAGAAAATATCATTAACAGTATTTAAAGTCACTGGTGAAACCAATACCGATGACCTATCACCCGCACCGGATGCTTGGTCTCGCCCTGACATCCCACTGCATGCTTTAGCGATGCTTAAGAATGCTCGTGATGGTATTATTCCCGATGAATCAGGTCTGATAGGTCCAATCAAAGAGATAGAACAACTTAAAACGAAAGGTTTCCCATTAGTTTATGTTGGTGATGTTGTTGGTACCGGTTCTTCTCGTAAGTCTGCCACTAACTCAGTGCTATGGTTCATGGGAGATGATATTCCTAATGTTCCTAATAAGCGAGGCGGTGGTTTTTGTCTCGGTGGTAAAATAGCCCCGATTTTCTTCAATACCATGGAAGATGCTGGCGCATTACCCATTGAACTAGATGTCAGCAAGATGGATATGGGAGATGTCATTGATGTTTATCCGTATCAAGGCCTTGTAAAGCGTCATGGTACTGACGAAGTGATCTCTGAATTTACATTGAAAACAGACGTATTGATGGATGAAGTACGTGCCGGTGGTCGTATTCCTTTGATCATTGGACGTGGTTTAACAATGCGTGCTCGTGAAACTTTGAAACTAGAGCCTTCAACGGTATTTGTATTGCCACAAGATGTTGCCGATACGGGCAAAGGTTATACGCTTGCTCAGAAGATGGTAGGTAAGGCATGTGGTGTAGCTGGGATCCGCCCTGGACAGTACTGCGAACCTAAGATGACATCGGTTGGCTCACAAGATACCACAGGGCCTATGACGCGTGATGAACTTAAAGATCTTGCGTGTCTTGGTTTTAGTGCCGATTTGACGATGCAGTCATTTTGTCATACCGCTGCTTATCCTAAGCCGATTGATGTGAACACTCACCATACTCTTCCTGATTTCATCATGAACCGTGGTGGTGTTTCATTACGCCCTGGTGATGGGGTGATTCATTCTTGGTTAAATCGCATGTTACTTCCTGATACCGTGGGGACTGGTGGTGATTCTCATACTCGCTTTCCAATCGGTATTTCTTTCCCTGCTGGCTCAGGTCTAGTTGCATTTGCTGCGGCAACCGGAGTTATGCCTCTGGATATGCCTGAATCAGTGTTAGTGCGTTTTAAAGGAGAGATGCAGCCTGGTATTACATTACGTGATCTAGTGCATGCTATACCTCTTAAAGCAATAGAACTTGGTTTCTTGACTGTAGAGAAAAAAGGCAAAGTTAATTTCTTTTCTGGTCGTGTACTTGAAATAGAAGGCTTAGAAAGTTTGAAAGTAGAGCAAGCGTTTGAGCTTTCAGATGCTTCTGCTGAGCGCAGTGCAGCAGGTTGTAGTATCAAACTGGATAAAGAACCTATCATCGAATACTTAAACTCCAACATTGTGATGTTGAAGTGGATGATTGCTGAAGGTTATGGAGATCGTCGTACTATCGAGCGTCGTATCCTTGCAATGCAAGAGTGGTTGGCTAATCCTGAATTGATGAAAGCAGATGATGATGCAGAATATGCAGCCGTTATCGACATTAATTTAAATGATATTAAAGAACCAATTCTGTGTGCGCCTAATGATCCTGACGATGCAGTGCTACTATCAGATGTAAAAGATACTAAGATAGACGAGGTATTTGTTGGTTCTTGTATGACTAATATCGGTCATTTTAGAGCGACAGGCAAGATGCTCGATAAGTTTGCGACTTCATTACCTACGCGTTTGTGGATAGCACCTCCAACTAAGATGGATCGTGATCAACTAACAGAAGAAGGCTATTATGCTATCTTCGGCAGAGTGGGGGCACGTATTGAGATCCCTGGGTGTTCTTTGTGTATGGGGAATCAAGCACGTGTTGCTGATGGTGCAACCGTTGTTTCAACTTCAACACGTAACTTTCCTAATCGCTTAGGCACAGGTGCGAATGTGTATTTAGCATCTGCTGAACTGGCTGCTGTGGCAGCACTATTAGGTCGCCTACCTTCGAGTGATGAGTATCAGACTTATGCTAAAGAGCTAGATGCAACTGCAGCTGATACTTACCGTTATCTTAACTTTGATAAAATATCTTCTTATACAGAAAAAGCTGGTAAAGTTATTTTCCAGTCAACGGTGTAATAGTTCTGTTTATGTAGGCAGGATGATATAAATAACAAGCCAGCGAGTTCGCTGTAATACCGATCATTTAGTGATTTATCGATCGACTGACTGATCTTTTAGATGCTTCAGAATCCGAGTCCTAGGTCTCGGATTTTTTATGCAAGCTACCCAAGCTTTTGACATGATCAATCAACTCAAACCTCATTAAATTGAAACCCTTGTAGATTTACTACCTTTGGAATTAATAGAGGAAGCATATACTCTCACTGAAACCGTCACGCTTATAAAACGTAAATTAAATTTAGAGTCAATGGCGTGACTGCTTATTGGAATGGCTATTTATAACGATAAATAGATGGCTCATATCATTAATATACTCGATATCGTTGGTAGTATAGTGACTTTATCAATATTACTGTTACGATTTTTACGGTACACTTTCGGATCAATTCCAGTCACTATTACGTATAACTGATTGTAAAACAGAGGAAAGTTGACGCGCTGTGTATATATTTTTGTTAGTTTTATTGCAGAAAACTAGATTTGTACAGAAATGTACACCACATTCGGATGCATCAAGAAACGAAATGAATAGAATTGAAATGAAATTTATGGGAAGTACTGTAAATACAGCTGTTTTAGATGAAAAAATAAATGGAGTGAAAGGTTGATGAAACCAGATAAAATAGAGTCTATATTTTGGCATGATTATGAAACATTCGGCGCGAATCCAGCCAAAGATAGGCCTTCACAATTTGCTGGGATCCGTACCGATTTTGATCTTAATATTATTGGTGAGCCGGAAACATTTTATTGCAAGCTTGCCAATGATTATCTGCCATCACCGATCGCCATTTTAATCACAGGCATTACACCACAATTAGCTAACTTAAAAGGGATCTGTGAAGCTGAATTTATTGGCAAGATCCATCATCTATTTTCTCAAGCGAATACTTGTGTTGCCGGTTATAACTCTATTCGTTTCGATGATGAAGTGTCTCGTCATGGTTTTTACCGTAATTTTTATGATCCTTATGCACGCGAATGGCAACAAGGTAATTCACGCTGGGATATCATCGATCTGATCAGGGCATGCTATGCCTTTAGGCCTGACGGTATTGAGTGGCCACTAAAAGAAGATGGCTCGCCAAGTTTTAAGCTCGAAGACTTAACACGGGCTAATGGTTTAAACCATGAACAAGCCCATGATGCCATGTCTGATGTTTATGCCACTATCGATATGGCTAAGCTTGTCAAAGAAAAACAACCTAAATTGTTTGACTATTTCTTTGGGCTAAGAAAAAAACAAGAAGTGTCTAAGTTAATTGACGTGCTCAATATGCAACCATTGGTTCATGTGAGCTCAAAAATCCATTCACGCCATGGCTGCACCAGTATCATAGCCCCAGTAGCCCATCATTTAACCAATAAAAATGCCATCATTTGTGTCAATTTAGCCATGGATATTTCGCCATTAATTGAGCTCGATGTAGAACAAATAAGAGCGCGCATGTACACCAAACGGGCCGATCTCGCCCCCGATGAACTGCCCATCAGTGTTAAGCAAATACACATCAATAAATGCCCCTTTATTGCATCGACAAAAATATTAACTGATGACAATGCTGAGCGACTTGATATTAACAAAGCATTCGCTAGGGAACAGTATCAACGGCTTAAACAACACCCAGAATTAAGAGAAAAACTAGTCGCTGTATTTGATGTCGAATATGAATCCAGCTCAACGGATCCTGATTTACAGCTCTACAGTGGCGGCTTTTTTAGTTCAGCTGATAAAGCCAAAATGGAAATCATCCGTCATACACTACCGTTAAATTTAGCTGCCCTTGAACTACAATTTGATGATAGCCGACTGAAAGAGATGCTATTTAGATACCGAGGGCGCAATTACCCTGAATTGTTTGATGAATCAGAATCGATGAAATGGCGAGAGTTTTGTCAACAGAGACTCCATGATCCTGATTATATGTTCACCTTAGAAAACTTGGTTAATGAAACATCACAAGATGAAGGTAAACAAAAATTATTAACGGCTTTATGCCATTATCTGAGCAACTTATAATCAATCTCTCATTGAAATGTAATTCAATGACATTATTGCTGTGTTGCAGGCTTTTTTCTTAACCGATTAAGCCTCATCGCCCGACGCCTTACACTACATTCATTGAGATTGAGCAACATTCAAGCTCGAAAGATAAACAGCCTCTAATAGGATCGAGAATATGCAAGATAGATTTATAACGTGCATCGCTCAATTGCCGACATCATTAGCACATGCACTGATCCCTCTCCTTAATGCTGACTTTGCTGGGCATATTGATGCTCAGCAACTGGATATGCTTGTGAGGAAAACTCAATTAGAAGAAAACCAACTTTTACTGGCACTGCTTCCTATTGCCGCTGCATTTGCTCAATCTCCCATTAGTGAATTTCGTGTCGGCGCTATCGTTAAAGGAGAAAGTGGCGATATTTACATGGGAGCAAACTTAGAACTCTCTAGCGAAGCACTGTTTCACACTGTGCATGCCGAACAAAGTGCCATCAGTCATGCTTGGCTCAGTGGTGAACGTCAGATCTTAGCTGTCGTCATTAATTTTTCACCTTGCGGTCATTGTCGTCAATTTATGAATGAGATGATAGAGGGGCAAAAGATCGTTATTCACCTCCCTGAGCAAAAAGCCCAGCCTTTAGCCTATTATCTACCTTACGCATTTGGCCCACATGATCTTGGCATTACTGAGCCATTATTATCTAAGCAACAACATGAGTTAAGTTTGGCAAGTGCAGATCCTGTGATAATCGAAGCCTTGGATCACGCCAGCTTAAGTTATGCACCTTATACAAACAGCTACGCAGCTGTTGTACTTGAAACCAAAGATGGTTCGACTTATTGCGGCCGTTATGCAGAGAATGCTGCTTTTAATCCATCGATGTTGCCGATGCAGATGGCTTTGTCAACGATGGTAAGACACAATCAGGATTTTAGTGAAATTAAGCGAGCTGTTTTGATCGAATCTGCTAATGGCAAAATCTCTCTCGTGGGTGCAACAATGGACGCACTGCATACTGTGGCAGCGGTTGAATTGGAGCATATTGTGCTAGATCCAGAATGAACGATTTAACATTTAATAAAAAGGATTGCCGTTGCAATCCTTTTTATTGAGTAATGGTGTATATTACTGCCTATTTTTTTCAAGCTTAGCTAATAGACTCGAAGTATCCCAACGACTTCCCCCCATTGTTTGTACTTCGCAATAAAATTGATCAATTAACGCTGTAAGCGGTAATTGAGAGCCATTTTTACGTGCTTCATTCAAGGCAATATTTAAATCTTTACGCATCCAATCAACAGCAAAACCTAAGTTATACTCACCCTGCCACATGGTTTGATAACGGTTTTCCATTTGCCAAGATTGCGCAGCGCCTTTGCTTATTACTTCGACAACCTTTTCGCCATCGAGTCCTGCACTACGAGCAAAATGAAGTCCTTCAGCCAGACCCTGTACGACGCCAGCAATACAGATTTGATTAACCATCTTAGTTAACTGACCTGCGCCAACCTCACCAAGTAACTCGACACAACGAGCATAAGCGTTAATAACAGGTTTAGCCTGTGCAAAAGTCGACTCATTTCCTCCAGCCATCACGGTTAGTACGCCATTTTCGGCCCCAGCTTGTCCACCTGATACGGGGGCATCAAGAAAACCTACCCCTTTGAGCGCAGCTAAAGTGCCTATTTCTCGGGCAATATCAGCAGAAGCAGTGGTGTGATCGACAAGCACAGCGCCGCTTTTCATGCCATTTAACACCCCTGTTTCATCGATAGTGACTTGTCGAAGATCCTCATCATTGCCTACACAGATAAACACAAATTCCTGATCTTTGGCCGCAGCAAGTGGTGTCGGCTCCGACATACCACCAAATTCTTTTACCCAGGCATCCGCTTTTGTTTGAGTACGGTTATACACCGTCACTTGATGGCCATTTTTAGCTAAATACCCTGCCATTGGATAGCCCATCACGCCTAAGCCTATAAATGCAACTTTTGCCATTTTTATTCCTATTGAATTAAGTTGATGCCAAAGTTATTTCAAGATACTGAATCCTGCATCTCGGTAAACTTGAGAATACTATACCCCAAATGGACTAGGACATTATTGTTGACTTTACATTTAAGATAAAAAATAGCAAATACTGAATTTTAGCCATAAAAAAGACGCATCAAGGCGTCTTATTAAGCAAGGACAAATAGGTAACAAGCTACTGAACGTGCGCCTCCATCTCTTCCCCTATTTTTTTACGCATTTCCATTAAACGTATCGCAGAATCCCTAAGGTTAATATCTTCAACAAAAACAGGTTGCCACTCAGGCACCTCGCAAGGCTTGCCTTCTTCATCGACAGCAACCATGATCACGATGCAGTGAGTCGTTAAATGACGTTCAGGCTGTTTAGGATCTCCGGCTTTGACATCTATTCCTAGATGCATTGACGTTCGACCTGTATAGATGACTTTGGCACTTGTCTCAACAATATTACCTACATGAATAGGCTGTACAAAGCGTATGCCGCCAGCATAAGCCGTAATACAATATTTACCGCTCCATGCTGCAGCGCAAGCGTAAGCCGCAAGATCAATCCATTTCATCACAGCCCCACCGTGAACCTTGCCGCCAAAATTGACATCTGCAGGCTCAGCCAGAAACCTTAACGTGACTTGACGTTCTTTACCAGCCATAACTATCTCAAAATCATTTAGAATAATACTAATTGTACGACATAAATCGAATGTGGAGTACAACTTAGGTGTTATCTGACTCAAATTTAGATTATTTATCCTAATAAGGCACTGACATCCTGTGCAACTCAGTTATCAATATCACCCCTGGCTTTAACTATACGATCTGAATTTTTGTATTGAGAAGCATAAAAAGCGCCACTAAAAGGCTAATACCGATCATTTAGTGATTTATCGATCGATTGATCTTTTAGATGATGCAGAATGTGAGCCCAATTTCCTAGATTTTTATTAGTGGTAATCGGCAGGTAACGAGCGACATTGGTGAATTCCCTTGAGAAAAATGTCCGATATTAGGTTATTCGTAGCTTGGCGGGTAGTGATAAAATCGTTCAATTAAAAAGTATTCACATATCAGAAAAGGATGACCAGCGCTGCCATATGAGTTGTAAAGAGGGTTGACGGCAAAGAATACGCTGTTTTGACATCAATAATATAGCCGATGAGGTATCCTGTTACGGATGTAGCAGATTTATACGTGCATCGATTGGAAATAGAATTGGGTTACCGTGAGTAGAACACTATATGTTGGGTAATCGTTTAATGTTGAGAAGCCTGTTGCCAGAGCTTGTAAAGTAGGAGCTATGGAGGATATGACTCACCTATAACTTAATTCGTTATCAAATGGCCAAAATGTGCCATCAGCTCAAAGGGGATTGTCTGCCTTATTAGCTGGCTTTTATTTTTATTACTTTGTTATGGTTGATTTTGACTATCGATAAAATCTCTTGCTTGATTGAAATATACTTCGAATAGGCCTTCTGACTTCATTTTATGGAATACCTCTGCTAATTTAATGGCAAGAGCTGTATGGCGTTTGTGTAGGTAGCCATATACTTTAAATTCTTCTAATGTAGTAACCATTTGGATGTGCTCATTACTGAATTCTGGACTGAGTAAGAGTTCTTTGATGAGCGCTGCAACGTCGATGTAAACATCAATTCTTCCACGAATTAACTTACGTAATGAGTTGATGGGGACAGATGAATCCGTTACGTTTTCTAAATGGCTGTGGCTAGATAGACGCTGATGGGCTATGACTACTCCACGGTAATATTCAACCTTATATTGGCTATTTTTAATGTCATCCCATGAATTAACACTAATTGCTGGGTTATGAGTAAAAGCACTGATGTTGGTGAGCATAATAGGCTCTTTTATGCGGACTAAATTAGTATGCTCGGCTTCGTATGTTAAAGTCCTAGCAGCTTCGCCATCAACTCTGCCTAAATCAGCCATTTTGCTTGCTCTTATGGCGGGCATAACACGATATGTAAAAACAATGTCTAAGCGAGCAAAAGCATCAGTATAAATAAGTTCAGTCCACTTACCGTATAAATTGGAGTTTGGCTCAACGTAATAAGCTAGAGTAATTTCTTGTTTATCCGTTGCTTGTGCCATTGCATTGACAAGCAGTAGTAATAAACTTGCTAGTTGAAATTTTCGGTACATCTTCTATGGCTCAAAAAATAGTTTTATCACTAAAGTGTAGACCATAGCATCGTTGAATCGACCCTTAGATAACATAAAAATCAACCGATTTAAGTTGATTTTTATGTTATTTAGGTATCATTTTATTATTATCTAGGTTGAATCATCAGTGGCTTAAAGGTTGTATTTGCATTATCAGTAGAGCCTGGATGGCTTGAGTAAGTCACACCTTCTTGTAGTGTATAATAGACATCAACGTAATCATCATCATTAATAAACCAAGATTCTGGCATTGCATTTAAGAGTCCATTAGTGATCTTTGTTATCGCTGCATAACTTTGCACTTCAGGATCCGGAATGGTTTTTAAAATATCTCCAGCAGCGACTAAAAGGGCAGTAGCTAAATCTCTGTAATTAGTCGCATCGTCGTGCTCCATTAATACTAAATCTGCAGCTGACCAGCGATAACGTTCCCAATGTATAATAATTTGATTCGGGTAATATTCTTGTTTGTCATAATCTAAATAATGCATATCAACCACATCTAGCGTTGGCTCATCGCGAGTTGGATTAATCCCAGTGACGATACCATAGATATCAGCTTTGCCAGACACCCAAGGCTCGCGATCATTTTTCAGACTTATTTGTTCTATTACCGTGCATGAAATAGGTTGTTCAACTTGTGTATCAGATAGAATCGAACTTTTATTCTTGTTTAATTTTGACTTTGTTAAAGTTTGATTTGAAGAAAATATTTTTTTCATTACTGCTATACCCTCACGGGTAGCTTGCTGTTTATCAAGGCTAACGATTAACACTGGTTGCTTAGGAAGTTGGTATACATCTAGAAGGTGGACATTACCATTAATATCGTATGCTTCAATATTGACCCATTGTTCATCATTTCCTTCAGGTTCAAATGCAAATAGTGGAGATGCTCCTTTTTGCCAACTGGCTAACATAGTGGCATCAGCTAAGCGTAATTGGAGTAGATTTGCTATGGGTTTTGTTTGAGATTGATATGATGATGGATCTGAAATAATAATATTTTCAGTTAATTGAAGTCCTTTAGCTCGACGAATAGTGAATTCTGCTTGTCGTATCGACTTGGAGTCGATTCCACTTGATTGAAATATTTCATTAGCATCAAGCGCTAAACTATATTGATCAATGTTAGATTGAAGAAAGGGGGCTATTTTGTTGTATTGGCGGCTGAGATCTAGTGCTATTTGGCGTTTAGCTTCAGAGACGCTTGTGCTGATATCGGCTAAATCTAAAGAAGAGTTTTTTTGTTGCGCATAGGAATAACTGCTAACGGGAAAAAAATTCACGGTCAATAATAGCAAAGTTAATGTCATTCTTTTCATATCAATCCTTATTAATTATATAAATAATTTGAATAAATGTGCTTAATATTGTTTGTTTTTTAGTCCTGCCGACTATAAAAGCACACTACGTAAAGCTTGTAAATAATATTTGTTGCTAAATTTATAAAATAAATTTATTTTTTGTTGATTAAATGATTTTTTATTATTGGTCTAGTTACATAGGAGCCTGTAAATTAGTGCTGTAGATAATAGGTGATATTTTACCTTGATTTTTTTGTGTAGGTAATATAACTAGTTAAAGTGTATATTTTTTGTTTTAAGCATTATTTTTATATTGATTTTCAAGTTGTTTAGACTGATTGTTTTATATTTTAAAGGGTAATATTCTTAACTATCTTGTATGTGATTTTAATGGAAGTTTTATCGATAGATTTATGTATTTCTATTAATGATTAACAGTCATTTGTTACAGTGTTTGTGCTAATGTGAGTGTATTATTTATCTTTGTTGTTAACCCTTTCTACTGCGTTATCGCTCGTTGGTGTAGAATAACTAGACTACACAAGCGGTGTTTTCAAGGTCGTTGACACTCTTCGTTTAAATTTCACGCTACACTTTTCGTCTCTTCATCCGGCACATTATCTGGGTTCATCATGATCTATCATTACAATGTCATTTTCATTTAAATCATAGAATCAGTTATTTAAGTAATATAGCTGTTATGTGTTTGATCACTAAGCATGCTCAATGAGTGACTTCTGAAGGTTAATTTTTAAAATTGGACTATATTTATTGTGTAGTGAATTGTAGGTAGCTGTACATTAAGTTGACAATATAGGTGAATTTAAGTTAATGAAATTAATGGTTATATATTTATTTCTATCAGTTATCTGGTGTTTTTCCCCAAGGGTGGCTGTGGCAAAGTTAATGGTTGTTTATCCTAATGTGAATGGTGATGGGATTAATTTATTTGGATATGCAGCTTTAAAGCTTGCATTAGAAAAATCGGGAGTTGATTTTGAACTGGTTGTTAGTGATTATGCTGTAAATACTCTTAGGATCAGAAAATTAATAAAAGACAGTAAAATCAGTATTTCCGACTTTGGAACTAGCCAAGATTTTGAAGACGAATTTTTACCTATTTATATCCCAATTGATTTGGGACTGAATGGGTGGAGAATTTTTGTTATCAATAGAGAGTCCCAATTAGTGTTTGATCAGATAAAAACAATAGAATCTTTGGCTGATAAAGTTGCTGGACAAGGTATTGGTTGGCCAGATGCTGATATTTTAAGAAGTGCAGATTTACCCGTTGTTGAGGCTCCTGATCTTATCAATTTATTTAAAATGGTAAATAATCATCGATTTGATTACTTTCCATTAGGCGCTAACGAGGCTCATTATTTACTTGAAACATATAAAAATAAAGAAAAGTTAGATAATCTAATTGTTGAAAAAAATATTGTGTTAATTTATCCTTTTGGAAGATTGTTTTTTGTTAAGAAAAATAACATTGAATTATATGATGCAGTAAGGAAGGGGCTGGTTAAATCTTTTTCAGATGGAAGTTTTTTCAAACTTTTTAGGCATCATAAAAGTAATAAGTCGCTATTTGAAAAGGCTAATCTTAGTGATAGGATACAAATTAATATAGGTAATAGTAATATGAGTGAAGAGTTTAAACGTATCCCTGAAAAATACTTTTTTAATTTAAATATGCTTGGAGAATAAATCTTATTTGTAATCCAATATCATAGTCTGTCATTCATCTTATTTCTCGAATTTTCCATATGTGTTAAATTAATTGATTATCCTATTGGATAATCAATTTTATGTCGTCGCCACTCATTTCTATTATCGCTTAATTATCTTAATGATTTAGTTGATATTTATGACTAAGTGGTTGTTAACAATATGTTTTTGTTGATGGTGGTTGTTCGTGTGAACATTTAGTATTCGTGCGTAAAAAAAGTCAAGTGGATTGATGATAACACTTTATTTTATCAGAATTAGTCTATGTTTATTATAAAGCGTATTTTAAAATAACAGCATTCAATACGGCATGCAGGTTATGATAAGTGGCTACGAAGGGGGAAATTAATGAAATTAAGGTTAAGGCATCTGTTTTTATTAGTTTTCATTAGCTTTTTTTCAATTGAAACTATGGCAAAGCTAATGGTTGTCTATCCCAATGTGAATGGTGATGGGGTTAATTTATTTGGTTATGCAGCTTTAAAACTGGCATTAGAAAATTCTGGGGTTGATTTTGAACTTACGGTGAGTAACTACAGCGTAAGCCCATTGCGCATAAGAAAATTAATAAAAGATAATAAAGTAAGTATCGCTGATTTTGGTACTAGTAAGGAGTTTGAAAGTGAATTTTTGCCCATTTATATCCCAATTGATTTAGGATTGAATGGATGGAGAATATTTGTCATTCACGGTGATAATCAGTCTATTTTTGACCGAATAAAAACAATGGAAAACTTGAGAGAAAAAGTAGCAGGGCAAGGCAGAGGTTGGTCTGATGTGTCTATTTTAAAAAATGCAGGGTTAGAAGTTATTGAAGCCCCTAACATCATAAATCTTTTCAAAATGCTGGATAGTAATAGATTTGATTATTTTCCATTAGGAGCCAATGAGGCTCATTATTTACTTGAAACATATAAAAATAAAAAATTAAATAGTAAACTTACAATAGAAAGTAACATCGTTTTAATTTATCCATTTGGTCGGCTATTTTTTGTGAATCATGATAATAGGGAGCTCTATGATGCGGTCAGGATAGGGCTTATCACATCTTTTGAAAATGGCAGTTTTTTTGAATTGTTTAAACATCACAAAAGTAATAAGGCTTTATTTACAAAAGCTTACCTATCTTCTAGAGTGAGAATTATTATCGATAATAATAATATGACCGAAGCATTTAAAAAAATACCTCAAAAATATTTCTTTAACCTAAAGATGCTTGAAGACTAATGACCCAATAATGCTGGTGATCGATGGCTTAGTTCGCGGTGATAGGGCTGGAACAAATGGCCTTTTATAATTAATGAGAATAAAGGTATTATTCTCATTAATTAATAAATGATTTGTTATCCAATCTACTTTACATCAATTTTTTGAGAACTCTTTACGGCCTCAATAAAGGTGGTCTTAGCGGTTGTTGAGCCTGCTTTTTCTGCTTCACTAACTAATGCCATGGCTTTATCGATATCATGGTTCAATACGGCTTGTTTAATTTTTGACTGATATAAGATTTCACTTTCGGTCAGCATCACTGATGTCGGTGTGATCTGAGTTGCGGTTACTATCACGGTTTCAGTTTTATTGGCACCACCATTGATGGGGGCTTGATAAACAGGTTTATAGTAATTTTCTCCTCCTTTAATCAGTCCCATATCATCACTTGAAACCTTAAGCAGTCCCCATGCCGAATGAGGGACTAATGGATCTTTCATACCATAATCTTGTACGTTTAATGATTTTGTCATTTGTTTCGAAGGGCTAATGGCTTGAGTTGAATCAGCTAATCGTGAATAATCAGTGTAGATAATCATATACGTTTCATTTTTTGGATTACCTATATACGAACGGTCAACGGTAAAGCTAGCCTCTACTCGATCACCATCCAAGAGATAAGCTGGTTGATAGGTAAATACATCCTTGCCTATTGTTCGAGTGACGTTGAATTGGCTGTCTAGCATTAGTACACTGGGATTGAATACTGTTTTATCCATCAAGCCTTCGACTTTTATTTGTAGATCACCAGAGTGAAGAGGGAGATGAAAAGCGCTAAAAAAACTTTTTCCTTCTAGAAATTGAAATACAGGTGAAGTGTTATCGATAGCAATCAGCTTATCACTCGTGGCAGCTAATTCTGTATATTGGAATGTGCTCATAGCATTGCAGCAATTACTGGCTTGGTTTAACTCTTGCATCGCCATTTCACGACTGTCGAGAAGGTTTTTGTAGGCCTGAGTGGGAGCGATTACTGATTCAAATGAAGCGCAGCCAGTTAAAAGAGAAAAAAAAACATGAGTGTGAATGTGGAATATTTCATTGTGTAAACCTTACTGCTTAACATCAAAAAAGTGCCCTATTATAAAAGGGCACTAGGAATTTACTTAACTAAATGTTACCACCAAGCTTCAGCTTGGATACCAAAGTTCCAAGCGTTGTCTTGTAAAACACCATATTCGTCAGGACGGAATTGACCATCAGCAGTAATGTATGACGCAAATACACGGATCTCAGGGCGAGCCATGAAGCCGGGACCTGCGGACCAGGCCTGCGCTATGGTATATTTACTACCATTATTGCTGATGTTATCACCATTAAAAGTTGAGTTGTCTTTATGGTATCCTAACTCAACGATAGTTTTCATGATATCGTTCCACTTGTACATAGGACGTATAACAACTGAAAAGGTGTCTTGATCTGTGACATCACTGGTGATCCCTTCTCCCAATCCATTTGCTTCAGCATATAAGACTTGATGGCCGAATTCGATTTTATCGTTAACGGCCAACACACCGAAGTTGATCAAACGAAAACCATCACCCCTGCCAGCACTTTGACTTAAACCACTACCGCTGCCAGACCCATAATCTACGCCCTGTGCAGCAAGTCCGTCGATAAAGTACTGGGCAACGGTTTTATTGAAGCCGCCAACCATAGATTGAGTCAGCTCTGCAGTGAACATGTGACCATCTTTGTAATCAGAGTTAAAGCGTTTTTGCTCATCGGTCAAATTTGCTTTAGCATAATCGTAGCCGACTTCAAGCGAGGCATCGCTCCAAAGTGAGATGCCAGCATAACGGATATCTAATGTATTGGTATTGACGCGAGAAACGAGTTCAGTAACGGGATAACCATCGAAAGGTGAACCGTCATTGTTCACTAATATATAATCACCGCCAACCAAATTGTATCGAATATCACTATCAAGCAAGTCATTAGGGTCATTGCGCACAACTGCGACAGATAACTTACCGGCACCAAGTTGAATGTTCTCAACACCAGCACCAGCACCAGAGACATCCCAGTAATAAGTATCTGAAATATGAATATCATGGCGCTGATAATATCGTTTACCGGCCCAAGTGGTTTCATCGCCACCAAACAGACCTTTAGCTTGTACGTTAAACTGGCGCAAGGCGAAATCTGCGCTGCCATCAGCGGTGCTTTCCCAATCGCGGCCCTGATCTCCGGCTACCATTGCAATCATAGAGTCAACGTAAAAACTCATATCATCTTTATTGTATACTTCTTGACCTAACTGGATTTCAGCGTAAGTCTCAGATTCATTGCCTAATCGACCGACTTTATGATTGCTGTAAGTTTGCATGTCACCATTATCGGACACACCAATACCTGAGCGCATATAACCATGAAAATCAACCGCAAAAGCTGCCTGAGAGGTTAGCACTGCGGTTACCGCTGCTGCAAGCGGGAGATACTTCATTTTTATGTTCATGTTATTTTTCCTTAAATTCTCACTGGGATAAGCTGATCCTGATATTCATTATCAGTTGTTGTTAGTTGGACCCAATTAAATGAGGGTCACAAATTGCGTTAAGGAGTGGTGGCACATCCATGTTTAACTTAATTACTTGGATCTAGCATTAAGTTTTATTCACTGCCTAAGGCAAATGCATCTTCTCGTAAAAATGAGCTCTTGCCAAGCCCATGTTTATAAGTATCTGCCTTGTTTAATTAAAATATGCGTGAGTTAGAGTTTTTAATCACTTCCATGAACGATTCGTGTGAAGTTAGTTTTATTTTTTACACTTGGAGTATATGATGTGTATATGTTTTGTATATTGGTTTTGTTATGGGTATCGTTAAAATTAGCAATGAACTGCATGAGGAAATTAGAAAAGCCAGTGCTGCGATGGTTCGTTCGATCAATTCACAGTCAGAATTTTGGATTAAAATTGGCATGCTTGCAGAAACCAATCCCAATATGACATATACCGAGATCATACGTGAGCAGTTGAGACTTGCTGAAGTCGACATGGATGGAGCATCTGATGAGTAAAGTGGTGTTAAAGAGCAATGCTGAATTAGATTTTATGCGTAAATCAGGTCAATTATTGGCTTCAGTATTTGCGTATCTAGACCCTCTCGTGGTTCGTGGTATGTCGACTATGCAAGTTAATGACTTAGCAGAAGAGTTTATTGTTAATGAGTTAAAGTCCAGACCCGCAAGTAAAGGGCAATATGACTTTCCATTTGTGCTAAATACGTCAGTCAATGATGTCGTATGCCATGGGGTTCCTTCTAAAGTCAGGTTTTTAAAATCGGGTGATATTGTTAATATCGATATTACATTAGAGAAAAATGGTTTCATTGCCGATTCAAGTAAAATGTATATGATCGATGATGTTTCACCGATTGCGAAACGATTGGTTGAAAAAACATATCAAGCAATGTGGCAAGGCATTAATGTTGTAAAACCTGGCGTGACCTTAGGGGATGTGGGTCATGCTATTCAAAAGTTTGCAACAGCTAATGGGTATTCGGTTGTACGTGAATATTGTGGCCATGGCATAGGCAGAGAGATGCACGAAGCGCCACAAGTTATGCACTATGGAACTCCCAATACGGGTGAGGTGCTTAAGGAAGGCATGACGTTTACTATTGAGCCAATGATTAATCAAGGCGCCTCAAAAGTGAAATTAAAAAAAGATGGGTGGACAGTGGTGACTCGAGATAAAAAACTGTCTGCTCAGTGGGAGCATACGATTGCTGTTACAGCTGACGGATATGAAGTATTAACATTGCGTCATGAAGAGCAGGTGAATGTCTGTGGCTAACTCATATTAAATGCAACTGATGTTAGTTCAATAAGTAATAATCTTGGAGATAGTTAAATGGAAATTAACGTTATTAATGCAACTGATGAGGTTAGTTTCGATGCTCTCGTCGCAGGTGTTCGCGAATACAACACTGAGATGATGGGAGATGAAAAATCAAAACCATTATCAGTGGTTGCTCATGACGAAAATGGTAAACTGATTGGTGGAGTCGCAGGACAAACTATTTTTAATCATTACCTTATTAGCGTTGTGTGGGTAGATAAAAAAGTCAGAGGAACAGGTCTTGGTCGTAGGTTGATGGAGCAGGCCGAGGTTGAGGCCAAGAAACGAGGCTGTATGTCAGCTGAGCTAGACACCCTTTCTTTTCAGGCTCCAGGGTTTTATGCAAAGCTTGGGTATGAGGTTGTAGGGAAGGTGGAGGGCATTCCCAAAGGGCATCATCGATACTTTTTGTTGAAGAAGTTTGAACCATCACTTGCTGACAGTTAATCTTACGTTCAGATTTGGTGACTTTTACCAAGCTTATTATAGGGATTATCTATCAAATGAAATGTAAATTAGCTGATTAGGGGGTTAATTTTTAATTTAACCAGCTATTTTAACCCTATAAAATGAGGTGCTTTCTCTGTATTTGGTGCTAGATCTCAGCAATCAATAACACAAAGAAAGCATACTCTAGGCGGTAAAGCCTTTAAAAATAAGTACACCCAAAAATGAACGACCTAAGCTTGTACTAATTTAGCTAAATCTGCTGGGCGATAATATACGGACTTGAGCACTTTTCCTTGACGTACCACTTTACCTGCCATATCGACATCTTTTGCGCACTTAGCAATGATAAAGTCACCTTGCTGGCTACCTATAATTTCAACACCTTGTTTAGCGTAAAACTCAACCGTTTCGGCAAGCTCAGTTTCGTTGCGGCATACCTTACTCATGTTGCTTGAATGTACTTCATCCCAACAAGTTAAAAAATCAATTTCACGGTTTTTAGCGACATTTAACAGCAGATCTATAATGTAGCTAATTTCAATGCGATCGTTAACCTGTGAGGCGCCAAGGTGAACGAGACGGCCCATAAGCACGTAAACTGAGTCAACAATGGCATCTGCTTGCTCGATACGAGTATCAGCTTCGGCAAGTTCGGTGAGCTCTTCAATGGCCAATGATGTGTGCAATGTGTCAGCTTTATCATCCAATGTGGTTTCATCTTCACTGGGTAAATCAAAGGTTGAACGGAACTGGAGTATGTCACGATAAAGATGATCGAAAAGTGGCTGAGTGAGGGCTGTAAGTTTCATGAATAGGCCTTGAAGTCTTAGTTCGAATGTGAATAGCGGCAATTCTAATTTAATCGCCGATTAAAAGAAACCCAAGTTATGCTTTGTCATATAGGGTTGTCCATACTGTCGGTGTATTGATTATTTTTAAGTGTTAATCTTGGTAAGATAACGGGTTCTTTTTCTAAGATATGTTGTATAAGTTAAATGCATAACTCATTGTTTATTATGATATTGTTTTTAATGGAAACATTATTTATGATATTTTAATTGAAGACATATCATTGTTAGAGTACCCTTTTATACTCATTCATTACCCAGCTCAATAACCGTTAAAGTATTGTAAAATTTGGGGAAATATATAATGCATGTAATCCTAAAAAAAGATTAATCATATCAATTAAAGACCATAGGGTGATAAAAGAGGTATACGTTGTTAGAAGTGACACCTTACTTGACATTAAATTGTGAAGCTAACCATCTTGTTGATCATGTTAATAGCACCAGAATAGAGCTCACTTTTTCTGAATCTGCCTTACTATCTAGGCTACTCTCAACGCCTGATGCCATTTGTGATAAAGACGAACTCTTGCAGGTTGGATGGCCTGATCGTGTTGTAGCGTTAACTTCCTTGACTCAGTGTATCAGTACTCTCAGAAAGAAGTTAGAACCTTATCCCGAAGTGCAACTCAAAACCATCGCTAGACGTGGGTATCAACTGCATCTCTCAGTGAATGTTGATGTAAAGGTGGCGGCTAAAAACAAGTGGGGAGCGATAAAAAAGCCCATTACTGCAGTACCATTAATGGCTAAAGCCTGTGGGATATTTGTGGTTATCTTACTCATTATGTTTGGCTGGCTTAACAGCGATTATTTTGCTGTTAAGCAAGAGGTGAGTAAATGGCGTGCAGATAAAACGATCTCTCTTAATATAGGAGGCACCCATGAGAATGCAGTGCTTGTTTACCCTAAAGGGGTGGATAAACTGGATCCTTTCATGTGGCAAAAAAAAATAGCTCCCGAGACCAATTCTATTCCTGCCATTGACCGTTTTGATGCTTTCGCATTTACTGATGGACAGCATTATTCTTTTGCTAGTTGCCCAACCAATAATGAGGGACATTGTATTGCTGATCAAATGATTAATCTGGCGGCAATTAATTCGGATCCGGCTGCTTTAGACATGAGTAAATTCATTGAATTAAGTCAAAAAATGGAAAATAGGATCCGCTACAATAGAGTGTTAATACCACCGAATGTAACATTTGAAAATCAAGGGCAAAAAACAGATGTAGAGCCTGAATTCGTTGAACACCATTACTATGGCGACATTTATTTCCCTGTCGCTAATGAGCTGTTAGTTCGTGCTGATCTGGGAATATCTTTGGTTTACGAAGGGGAAAGTAATGGGCAATTTTACTCTTCTACCTGTATGACAGACGAGGATTGTTTAACAACACCGATTAAATATCAAATACGTGGGCAGTTTGAGCAATATAAAGGAATGTTTGATAAGCTAGAGGTGGATGTTTTTCATGTAAAGTTAACTCAAAAAAACCTCATTAAACCTGAGACGGTGAGTGCATCTGCTATGGACTTGTATCGAGAAATAAGGAAGGATAATATTCGTGATGAAGCGCTGTTTTATTATCGGATTCATCAGGATCAACAAACGTCCGTTTGGGTGGTTCCCCTGTTCGGCAATATCATTGTTTGGACAAAATATGAAAGAGTTGAATTATAGAGGCTTGCGAATGAAGGCTATTATATTTAGGTTATATTACTATGTGTTAGCTCATTTGTAAATAAGCCACTGTTTAAATATACAGTTGTTTGTGTTATCGTAACGATAAAGTAAACCAATACATAAGGAATTATTGTGGTATCAGAATTAGCATCTTCATCAAGTGATTTTGACTTTATAGTTGGCAATTGGGACATAAAACACAAACGATTAAAAGATATTCTAAATGGTAGCGATGAGTGGGTTGAATTTTCAGGAGTGTCATCAGCCATTAAAACTCTCGGTGGTAATGGAAATATAGAAGATCATATTATTGATTTTCCAGAATCTTCATTTCGAGCAAAAGCAATTCGCTCATATAATGAAAATTCTAAAAAATGGGCTATCTGGTGGCTTGACGGGCGGATGCCAGATGTAATTGATAAACCAGTTTTAGGCGAATTTGTAAATGGAAAAGGTCTTTTTTATGCAAATGAAGAATATAGTGGTGTACCAGTAAAGATAAGGTTTACTTGGATTTTAGATAACCCAGATTTTCCTGTATGGGAGCAAGCATTTTCTAAAGATGATGGTGAAAGTTGGGAAACCAATTGGATAATGGAACTTTCAAAACGTAATTAAGCTATACAGTGGCTTCGTTCAACAAGCCACTCAAGCAGGGCAAATAACAGTGAGCTTTTGCTCCTTCATCGCTTATTTTAACCAGCAATTATTTCTTTCTTAGTGTGGCGTTAGGTAACAAGGAGTATTATTTAGCTATGGCAATTAGTTTACGAGAAGTAACTAAAGATAATTGGAAAGATATTATCTTACTAGAAATTACAAAAGAGCAAGAAGAGTTTGTCGCTTTAAATGCCGAATCAATCGCAGGTTCTAAATTTAACGAACACTATGTTAATCGAGCAATCTATTCTAATGAAGACCCCGTTGGCTTTATTCAGTACTTTCCTAATGATGAAAATGATAAGCCAAATGAAATTTATATTGACCAATTTATGATTTATGTACAGCATCAGGGGAAAGGTTATGGTACGAAAGCGATTAAGTTAGCTCTCGATGAAATCAAATTACGAGAAGCTTATAAAGCTATTTCAATATGCTACGTTGAAGGACATGATGTAATGAAAGGCTTCTTTGAACGCTTTGATTTTAGTGTTGTTGAGCAAGATGAGTTTGATGAAACTATCATGGTGCTAAATGTTGCTTAATTATAAGTGTTGAACAAACCTGAGCTAGTGATAAATTGTCCTTTTTAATAGCAGAGCAGGAGAGTCTGTATCAAATTTCAGTATTATTATTTTTTCATCATTGTCCAATGCCTGAGTGAGTCATTCCTGTTAAGGATGGAATCAAAAGTAAGAGTAGCTAACTAACGATTATGGCGTCAAAAATATACATTTAACCTAACTATATCGATAGGTTGGAGTTGAGCGATATGGTTTTGGGCCTCTAGCTAGTACAAAAGATAAAAAAGTCATCCCAAATCCAAAATTATTGCAACGCATGATAATCATTTTGTGCTTAAAAGTTTATTGGCTCAAGTAAGTCATTCAAAAGGACTCATAGCAGTTGGTTTTCACTTCTTCATCAATTATTCTAACTGATTATATTTAGTCTGTTAGCAGAACATTATGTTTTTTCCTAGAAAGGTAGTATTATTCGATGAGTAAATTTGAAGCATTCCCTCCGAGGGTTTTTGTTCTAGTTCCTTCTAATAGTGAAAATGCTCTTGTTATTCGGCGTGCTTCTGCATCAAAAGTAGCGGTGTACGGTTGGAACGTTAAAACAAATAAAATTTCACTGAGCCAATGGCTAAAAGGCCGTATTTACGAATATTTTAGTGACATATCACCTGATGGAAAATATTTCATTTATTCAGCTAATAAGAAGGGAGAAGGGTACACGGTTATTTCATATTCTCCTTGGATTAAAGCTATATCTTTTTGGCGAAATGTTGGAGGTTGGGGTGGTGGTTTATTTGTAAATAATAAACAGTATATGCTGCTTGACGGTAGTGATAGTTATAGCAAGTTTATAAGTAACGAATTAAAGTCTACTCCTAGGAATGCTCAAATTTTAAAGCATGGCATTTACGAAGCAAGGTTAATAAATGATGGGTGGTTGCTCGATAGTTCAAGTAAAGGCCTATCAACTTATATGAAACAGTTGAATAACGAGGCTAGTTTAATTAAGGTGGTTGATTCAACTGGTGATCGTTGTTTAGAAGGTAAAGGACGTTTTTGGGAGAATCATAAAATTGTAACAGTAACAGAGACTTTTACAGAGACTGTCTCATTGGAAGATTGGGAATGGTGTGAAATAATTAATGGTTACTTATGTTGGAGTGAAAGAGGCCGTCTATTGCAAGTTTTAATTGATAACAATATGAACATAAATATCCCTCAGATAATATACAATTTTAATGATGAACATTATGAAGAAAAATGTGCCCCATATTAACATCATAAGCTATTCAACATAATCAAATCGCTGTGGATGGAGCTCTGCTTTGCTAAACATTCCGGTTGATTATTAACCGATTCTTATCGTGGCATTATGTAAAAAAGGAAATAGCATGAAGCATTATGGCTTGGTATCTTTACTCCCACTTTTAATCGGGTGCGCTGAAGGAAGACTTGATGTGTTAAGCAGAGATCGAAATATTGTTGGATATTGCTCCGCTGATTTCAAATTTCATCCGTATGGTGCGCAGGATTCAGTAAACTATATTTTGTATCTTTGTGCTAAAGAGAACATTGATAAAGGGTATAAAATTTCGGATGAATCAATATTAGAAAATGATTATAGTCTACCCTCGCCCCCAAAGGGGAAAAGGTGGGATAACAAAAGAGATGGGACAGGCATAACTTTATCAATTAACTATGCCTGTCTTGATTTAGCTGCCTTTGTTGAGAATTGTTAACTCATAACACTGGCCTTCATCGGTCGGTTAGCAGGGGAGTTCAATCAGGCGGATACCGCCAAGATGGCCTTGATGTGGTGGGGCAGCAGGATAAAATCGCCGCTGCCGTAGAAAAATTGACTGAAGCACGTCATAAAAATCATAGCCATAAAAATCATAGCCAGCCATTATTAATCAATAACATACCGACATCCCCGCGAGCCTTCAACGTTCTGCAAATATCAACTCATGAAAGGAAGGAATGTTAAGCTCATATAACCGAGTGCTCTTAACAAAATGATGCTTTTTGTCGTAAAAAGTTGATTTTCAGGCAAGGAGTATTTGCTCTGTTGATAAACTGAGGAAGATTCTATTGGAGGTATATTAGAGCTCTGTTGCACTAATTACGTAAATCCAGCGCCTAGCCTACTTTCAGATACTCACAACTCGTAGAAAAATGCCGTCGTCTTTTATTTAAGTGTTCACAGTAGCGACTTAGCTCTTGCAGTGTCCCTACTGGCCCATGAAATAGGTGCCCAAACTCTGTGGTGATTTTGAGCCAATTTTCAGCAGGAATGTTTAACCTCGTTAATATCTTATCTGCATTGGCTGAGATTGCCCCGCGTTTATCATCTCGAATAATACGACCTGTTTCATCAATTAATTCAAGATAGTCTTTCAGCGCGAAGTTTATGCCTTTGGGTTGATTAAGTCGTTCATTCCCAATAAAGGGAAGTAATCTGGTAGGCTGCTTTCCATTGATTGCCGCGTTGACTCGCAATTGAAGGCTGGTGTAGTCTGAATTCTCTGGCGTATTGGCCATCTTAGCCCGAATAGGATTAAGTTCAACGTAGGCCATACAAGCCAGCACTGCCGCTTCATCCAAAAGCGCTTGAGATTTAAACCGTCCTTCCCAGAAATGACCCGTGCAGTTATCTTCAAAGTTGGCTTGCCTAGCAATCGGCTCATTAAGGCATCGCATAAACCAGCTAATATCACTCAGCCGTGAGCGGTAAGTCGCAATAAGATGTTTTAACTGACTCACTTGGTGCTCATCAATCACTTCACCTCGAGCAAATTTTTGTGTGAGTGCTGTGCCGTTAAAGCATTGATGCCATTGTTCTACCACCTCCCTATCTGACCAGACATTGGCTTTATCTAAATCGATATATAACACAATATGCAAATGATTACTCATCACCGCATAGGCAGCCACATCAATCGCAAAGACGTCAGATAATTTAAGCACTTGCGCCTCAACCCAACCACGTCGATGGTCATAGTTTTTCCCTGTGTACTTATCATCACCACAGAGATATGCGCGGCGCACGACACGGCTACAACAATGATAATAAGGCGTGTCTTCGATACTGATTAGCGTTCTTCTAGGGCGAGGCATAACTCACTCCAATCACATCACCATGATTAAATTTTAGTCACAGCTATAGGAAGTGCAATTAACGATGGCTGATGAGATGGACGCTCCCTAATTCGGCGTCAATGCGCCAAACTGATGTCGACCATTCAGTTACATTAAGGAGCGTCCACTATGAAAGTTACCACTATTGCTATCGATCTTGCAAAGAATGTATTCCAAGTACTTGGAATGACTGCAGATGCTAAGAAAGTCTATAACAAACGGCTGAACAGAAATCAGCTTAAAGAGCTGTTATGCAACACGCCTGCTTGCACTGTGGTTATGGAGGCCTGTTATTCATCACACTATTGGGGCCGTGTCGGTTTACAATTTGGTCATAACGTTAAGTTGATACCCGCTCAACATGTTACCCCATTTGTTCGCGGGAATAAAAATGACAGTAACGATGCATTAGCTATCTTTGAAGCAAGTTCAAGACCTAATATTCGTTTTGTGCCAATTAAGTCAGAGGCCCAGCAAGAGGTCTTGATGATGCACCGAATAAGAGACCGGTTAATCAAGCAGCGCATTGCTTGCACCAATCAAATTCGAGGGTTATTGGTTGATTTTGGCTTTGTTTTCCCACAAGGTTTTACCGCTTTTGAACAAAACATCTGGGATATTATCAATGACAGTGAGCAGAGACCTTTACTCAGATATCTCCTCAACCAAGTTTATGATGAATACTTGCAAATAACTAAGCAACTCAAAGACCTCAATAAGTTGATAAAACAGAAGGTAGAGCAAACCGAAACAGGACCGATACTGCTCAGCATACCGGGTATTGGTCATGTAATAGCCTCCGCTTTTGAAGCTTGTATCGACAAAGGCCAGGCTTTTAATGGCCCTAAAGAACTCGCTGTCTGGCTTGGGCTAACACCGAGGCAATATGCCTCAGGAAATAAAAGCCAGATTTATGGTATTACTAAGCGTGGTGACAGCTATTTACGGAAACAACTCATCCACGGTGCGAGAACCGTTGTTAGTCATGCACACAAAAAAGATGACGCACTCAACCAATGGATAACTCAATTAAAAACGCGAATAGGCTTTAATAAGGCCACGGTAGCGACAGCACATAAACTGGCAAGGCTGATGTGATATTATTAAAAAAAACAAACACGTTATCAAGCACAAAGCGGCCAAACGGCAGAGATAATATCATGCGTCTGATAATGTTAATGGTATCGACTATCAAGCAAAGCTCGTTCAAGACAAGGGCCGATACTGAGCCCGACTGGGTGTAGTGAGCACTTGATAGTCACCTCTTAGGGCGTTGTTGCTCAAATCTCGACTCTAAACGCAGCACCCCAAGGTGTTTCACCCAATTAGGCAGCGTGTTTCCTAACTGGCATTCCTAACCCTATGACTTTATTCATTGCTTTAACACCCGCTAACGCTTCACCTACCTGAGCGTTATAATCCCGAAGACTCAGTTTTGGACTAATTAACTGTTTATATCGATACATCGCTGTTTCTGATAGTGATCTCTGATGATAATCATTATCCTGTTTCCATTGCGCTAATTGGTTAGCCTTGAGTGCTTTTACTGCTTCATTTCTGGGGTGGTCATCCTCCCAATATCCAGCATGACTTCTCGGAGGGATAGTTGGCTTGCATCCTTTGCGCTGAAGTAGTTTATGACATGCCTTAGTGTCATAGGCACCATCAGCTGAGACTTGAGTTATATTTCTTCTTAATGGGTTAAGTAATGTGGGAAATACTTCATTATCGGCAACGTTAACTAAGCTTATTTCAGCTGACACAATTTCATGGGTATTACTATCCACTGCAAGGTGTAGCTTTCGCCAAGTACGGCGTTTTTCTTTACCATGCTTACGCGTTTTCCATTCTCCTTCTCCATAAACTTTCAGACCTGTTGAATCAATCACAACATGTGCCGCAGAGCCACGACTCGGTGCTCGATAGTTGATCTCAACAGTCTTAGCTCTTTTGCTTATACAGCTATAACTTGGTGAGGTCAGTGGCACATCCATAAGTTGAAATACAGAGTTGGTGAATCCTTCAAGTGCTCGTAATGACAAGTTAAAAACGCCTTTCACAACGAGTGCTGTTTCAATAGCAACATCAGAGTAAGTGAACCCTCGACCACGACGCCCGTGGTGTTCACAACAATACCAAGACTTAATTGCTTGCTCATCAATCCAGAAAGTGAGTGAGCCTCGATTAATCAACGCCTTATTGTACTGAGACCAATTGGTTATTTTATGTTTAGATTTTCCCACTTTTCAGCTTCCGTATAGCTATCTTTAGGGATCAGATCACGCTAACGGCAAAAGGTTCCCTCGATTTAGGAAACAAGGCTACCTCTTAGAGAAGTGGTTAAATTGATGACAAAAGACTCAGTTCATCCTACATAAACCCGTTAGAGACAAGGGTTAATAACCCGACTGGCTGTTCAAATACTTTTAGGTGTGTAGGTACGGAATTCATCAGGGGCGCATTTTCTCTAAAAAGAGAACGTGTTAAGCCCGTATATATGTCAGCACTATCGCTTAAAGCGAAAAGAGTCAGTCAATAAACACGTAACGAGAGGTAATAGTTAACAAAGAAACTAAGGTCAAAAATACCTTGGCTAGATGAGTATTACCTTGACTAACCGGGAGCGTCCATATATGTCTATGTTCTTTTCTTGCCTGTCCTATCTTTTACCCAATCAAACCCATGAACAGCAAAGGTTTCAGCCATTTAACTGTAGTAACTAACTTTAACAGTAAAGCCATAACCTACTGAATAATAATGAAAAATATCGAGTTTAGGAAAGGCGAAAATTTACCATAAGATCAAGGGGCTCGCCACCAAGAAAACCTACGTTTTTTTGGTGGCCTCAATTACCATAAATAAATCAGGTAAAACCAACAAGTAAACCCATTGATTAAAACTCACAATTATCTCACGTTAGAAACGAGACCAATCTGTTGGAGTAACTACAGTTCCATTTTCTTGGGTATAACTTGGGTTTGACCAAGATGTACGTTGGTCCTCATTATTCCTAATTTCATTCCACACACAAAAGAAATCAAAGCAAGGAGCTGAATTATACAGCACAGATCTTAATGAAGGTCCATTCCCATCAGCTGGAGTGACAGTAAATTCCCAAACGTACAAATTTCTTTCGACTGTTGGGGTGACTGGAACACCACCACCAATAACTTTTACCTCTTGCCCTGCTGAAAATTTTTCTCGACCTAATCTTTTAATTTCATATATGTATTCTTTACCTACTACATAATCAAAAGGCTGATTTCTAATCTCGTCAGGCGCATTTTGAATTTTTAAGATATCGACCTGAGCGGCTTGTAGTGATGAAAGTGAGTTGTAATCTAATACTCCGCCACCATGATTAGCTAATCCTCCCCAATTTACTTGATGAGACTGAAATCCACCATGCGCCGCAGTGTTGTTATTGAAGTTTACTTGCAAAGCGAAGAAATTTAAGAAATTTTCTCTCGAATGAGTTGTGATGGCATCGACTGTTATATGTATGCTGACTCCTATCTTATTTTTGTTTGCTGCGGAAGGGAAATAAACATGTCGTGAATGAATCTGAAAAGTTTCATCTCCTACTATTATTCCATTATTTGCTAAGGGATTTGCTGGCAATGCGGTCATATTTTATTCCTTGCGTTCTATTTTATGTGAATATTTATTCATTTGTTGATTCGAATAAATATGTATATGTAACAAAGGGCTCTTTGTATAAACAGTTGCAGGACACCGTAATTATAGAAAGGGCACTCCGATCTATGAGTGTAACTCCTTGTCACTGAGTATTAAGATCCAATAAAACGTAGCATTTAATATTGAAAGTTCAAGGTTGAACGGTAAGGATTTTCAAAGTTGTGGGTCTAAGACTTAAGTAGAAAGAGATAACAAAGAGATGGGACAGTCATAACTTTATAAACAATACAAAAAAACCTTCCACATTAGCTTTTCTATAGCCAAAGATTTACTCGCCTTTTGAATTACGAAACGGATAAAGGGGCATGAACGTGTCAGCAGCATTCCGCTGACACATCGCTGGACAGAAATCAGTTAGTGCTTTTTCTCAGGTAAGTAAAAACGTAGATTATTAATCTATTATTCCTCCACACGAAAATGCATAATAAATCAAGAAATAGACATTTTAATTTAGTAATCCGTGACATATGTCAAAAAAGGGATTGGCCTTTCCTAAAGCAGTGTCTATACAAACAAGCTCAAGCTCTTTTCACTATAACTACAACTACTTGTTTCCGAGCTAAGTCAAAAGAGCTCTGTATACTAAACCTGTCGACCCACCCTTTTGAACTTCTCAACAAAAGTAACGATTTTTTGAAATACACTTTGCTTTTTCGTTTTGTATTGCGGGTTAAGTGGACTCATTTTAGGAAGTGCTGAATTGAGTTCGGTGCCATTCTCACTGGCATATTCGCGTTTAAGCGATGCCATTATATAACGTTTAGCGGCTTCCTCATTAAGACTTTCACTGCAGATTAATTCTTCTGCCTCACGCTTTAACTGTATTTGTGCAAACTTATAAAAGGCATCAATTATGCTTGCTTTGTCACCAATGTAATCCAAATTGGTTTGGTTAATAAAATCAACAATCAAACTTTCTTTGCCACGATTACCCAAGCTAGCACGAATCAATCGGCGCACTTCTTCAATGAGTTCTGCTTTACCTTTACGCTTTTTGTTATGTTCGAAAAGCAATTCGAGAATGTAATCAAGATTGATCTCTTGCGATTTAAGCAGGTCAACCTCAAACACCACGTCATCCCAATCAATGGTCGATTCGTTTTGTTGGTTTACTGCTTTTTCACGGCGTAGCCAATCACGTGTATCGTTATAGGTTGAACGATAGTCTTGAACCACACGCTCTGGCGGAACATCAATTGCTTGCATCGCTTTGAGATCGTCATCATCGACGTAATACTTAGCTTTGAATGCCTCAACCGCTTCTGCGTCTTCCACATCGACACTTTGCAGGGCTTTTAGGCCCGCAAATTCATCGTAGTTTTGCAAAACGTTTTCAATACGTAGATATTCACCAAACAGCTTGGCAAAAGCTTTTTTATCTATCTCTTTTACGATGTCATCTGGGCTAGGGAAACGCTCTTTTAACTCTGCAACAACCTGATTGTAACCACGACGAGCTTCCCCTGTTGCGATGTCTTTAAAGCCTTCCATATACTCTTGGTAGCTTTTCTCTAACACGACGTTCTTGGTGTTCTTATCGCCAAATAGTGTAATAGCATCAACGGTCGCTTTTTCTAGATCGCGGAAGGTGACAATATTGCCAAAGGTCTTGGTAGCATCATAAATTCGATTGGTACGTGAATACGCCTGCATTAAGCCGTGGTAACGCAAGTTCTTATCAACAAATAGGGTGTTGAGTTTCGGCGCATCAAAACCTGTAAGGAACATACCTACCACAATCAATAGATCTACTTCCTGATTCTTAACTCGTTGAGCTAAATCACGGTAGTAGTTTTGGAATCCTTTGCTGTCTACACCAAAATTGGTTCTAAAGTGAGTGTTGTAGTCATCAATAGCTACGCCCAAAAACTCCTTAGCACTACTATTCATTGCAGATACATCAAAGCTTTCATCAGCAATGTCACCAATCGCATCTTGCTCTTCGTTAGCAGCAAAAGAGAAAATGGTAGCGATCTTAAGTGGGTGCTTACTAGCTTTGCCCGTTTCACCTTCGCTCAGTAGCGCACTAAAGCGCTCGTAGTAATCTTTAGCTGCATCAACACTACTGACAGCAAACATCGCATTAAAGCCTTTACCGCCCGCCTGTAATCGATGCGTCTTTTGACGATAGTTATTTAAGATGTACTGAGAGATTTCACGAATACGATCTTTGTGTAAAAAGGCTTTCTTTTTATCCAGTTCGGTTAGCTTACTCTCATCGGTTTCAGTTTCAATCGCCTTAAACTGGGGGCGAACATCGTTGTAATCGACCTTGAACTTCAGCACCTTCTCATCACGGATTGCATCTGTAATTACGTAGGAGTGTAACTGACGACCAAACACGTCGCCTGTAGTCTCTGCGCCTAATGCATTCAAAGGGAAGATTGGCGTTCCAGTAAAACCAAACTGATAATACTTTTTGAACTTCTTCTTAATGTTCTTCTGCGCTTCACCAAACTGGCTACGGTGGCACTCATCAAAAATAAACACCACTTGCTTATTGAAGATAGATAGGCCACTTTCGCTCTTGATAAGGTGGTTCAGCTTTTGAATAGTGGTCACGATAATTTTGTTATCGTCTTTATCCAAGTTGCGTTTTAACCCAGCAGTACTATCAGAACCATTTACGCTATCAGGAGAAAAGCGTTGATACTCTTTCATGGTTTGATAGTCGAGATCTTTACGGTCGACAACAAAGAACACCTTCTAAACAAAATCTAATTCGGCAGCTAAACGCGCAGCTTTAAAGCTAGTGAGTGTTTTACCAGAGCCTGTGGTATGCCAAATGTAGCCGCCGCTCTCAGTATTAGCCCAACTTTTAGTCTGATATGAACTATTGATCTTCCACATAATGCGTTCAGTTGCGGCAATCTGATACGGGCGCATCACCAATAATGTGTCACTTACATCAAATACACAATAATTCAGCAATACATCAAGCAGGGTATTTTTCTGAAAGAACGTAACCGTAAAATCCTTGAGATCTTTAATTAAAGAGTTATCCGACTGTGCCCAGTTCATGGTGAAATCAAAGCTGTTTTTGTTACGCTTAGTGGTATTGGCAAAGTAACGAGTATCCGTGCCGTTAGAGATCACGAATAACTGAAGGTATTTAAACAGCGAGTTTTCAGCATTAAAGCTCTCTTTGCTGTAACGGTGTACCTGATTAAAGGCTTCTCTAATAGCGACACCACGCTTCTTGAGCTCAACTTGTACCAATGGCAAGCCATTGACCAAAATGGTCACATCGTAGCGATTAGCTGAACTACCAGCTTGCTCAAACTGCTTTATAACCTGCACTTTATTGCGAGCAATATTCTGCTTATCCACCAAGTAGATGTTTTCAATATGCCCGTCATCAAACACAAAATCGAAGATGTAGTCGTCATGAACTTTGCGGGTTTTGTCGACGATGTTATCACTAGGGTTATCTAAATACTGCTCAACAAATCGTTGCCATTCTCCATCAAGAAAGCTCACATTGTTAAGTGCTTTTAGCTGCTTGCGCACATTAGCTAGCATCTTCTCAGGGCTATTTAAGCCAGGGACATATTCGTAACCTTGATTTTGAAGGTCTTCAACCAGCTCACGCTCAAGATCGGCTTCGCTCTGGTAGCATTCATTGACTTGCCACTCTTTGTTGTACTTATCTAGGACAATAAAGTTGTTTGATTCTGCAATGGTTTTGTAATCAGTCATTTTGGGCTTCCAGCTTCCAGTAGCTATAGTTATTAACCAAATTATCGAGTAGTAATTTAACCATCTGCTTTTCTTGAGGGGTTGGTTCCGCAATAGCTTCGTTTGAAATCGTACTGTGGCTGGTAAATTGAATGATACGGTTTAAATAACCTTGCTTATCGCCAGGTGCAGATTCTAATAAGTCTCCCCACTCTGGAAAGCCCAAAAAACTCGCTGTTTTTTCGTATAAATTACGCAGCAACATAAAGTGATAACGTTCCACCTGATTATTTTCTGTTGCATGCTCTAGCAACCGTTTCAGGTGTAGGTGATAGGAGAAGCTTTTATTGGAGTCTCCAAACTTAACATTCAGATCAAAGGTACCATCTTCAAAACGTTCCAGTAGGTAGCAACCGTCCTTTCTATTGCGCTTGCTGAGGTTAAGCGCATTGTGCAACACATTGTAAAAAAGAGGGTTATGCGTGGTAATAATAAACTTAAGGCCTCGCTCGCCAGTATAGTCACTAGACTTAATTAACTCAGCTAAATCCACGGCCAGCTGGATAAGATGGTTTTCGTCCAAAGAACTAACTGGATCATCAATAAAGACGTATTTCAGATTATCAAAGGACTCTGTACTTCTATCGATAGGATCTGGAGTATTAAGCTCTTCTATTACTTGCTCCAGCAAGCTATAGAACACACTCCAAATTAGGTTACTTTCTTCCCCCTTGGAAATCTTGATTTTTGTAAAAATTTGTTCTCCGCTCCCTTGCGAGAAGCTTACTTCCGAGAATGCCTTAACCACAACATCTTGGTCATTCTGATCTTTGGTAGTATATTCAGCATTAAATGCAGGCATCACCGTACTACTAGTAAGGCGCTGGAAGTGTTCGATAATATTTTGGTCTTGCCCTTGGTCTTCAAGAATCCATTTAGTGAATCTATTCGGGTGGATTTTTAGCTTTCTATCTTCATCACCATTTAAGTCGTTATCCCAATAAAACAAATCTTCAGTGAAGGCATTATAGTAAAGAATATTCTTATGAGACAGTTCTGATGAATCATCATCTATAGCCTCGATTTCCTTTTCTAACTCTTTTTTGAATTCTCTTGAAAGACGAGTTTTACCTGTGCCATTAAAGGCATAGATCAACTGTACTTTCTGTGTCGATGCTTTGAGGTCTTGTGCAATTTCAGCTAGTGGCTTGCCCATACTACACTGCCTCCGTCACATCTGCTTTAGAGAAGCTAAGTAGCAAATCACGATAGTATTCATACTGCTTTTGGCGCAATTCAATTTCGCGAGGTAGGCCTTCGCGGATTGAATTTGTGAACGCGTCAAATTTATCCAAAATGGTCGCTATACGTTCCTGTTCTGCGATTGATTTCTCTAGACTACTAGGAAATGGGATTGGAATTGGTATTCCATTATTTTTGCTTTATTGCCTCGTGGCATTTTAGCGCCTTTGGCATGCTGCATGTTGTATTCAAAGAACTTATCATTAGCTAAAACATGATATAAAAATCGAGGACTCACTGCTGAGTCAGTGGTGCGCATAACAAGTACATCCCCATTTGTTCCACCAGTACGGTCTGCATGCCATATCTTTTTCAAATACGGTCGAATATTACCGATTAATATATCTTGATTGATGTATTTAGTTAGATTTCCTTTTTCTGGAACACGGCTTGAGTCTGTTTTTCCAGCTCGGTCTTGCAACAGGTTTTCAACACCAACATAGTTATTTTTATTAAGCTCCTCAAAGATAATACGACTTTGGGAATACTCAGATATTTCGCTTAGTGTCTTCCACTCAACTTCACCTTCTTCAAAACTTAGCAATTGGTCGCGATAGTATTTGTATTGTTTTTTGCGTGCATTAAGCTCGGTTGTAAGCTCGGTAAATGCATCCAAAATTCGAACGATTTCACCTTGGATCTCCAGAGATTTTTCAGGGTCTTCAGGGCATGGGATTGGCACTAGTATTAGCTAAGTTGTCTTTTGAAACTCTGCGAACTTTTGCCCCGGTTATATATGGCTTTTTCTGCGTTTGAAATTCAGCTGTTCGAAAAAAATAAGCTAGGAACTTAACATCCTGCTCATGTCTAAACAGCATCATATCACCAGAAATAACGGCTTTTTCACCAAGCCAAGCTAGCGGTTTGATAACATCTTCATCGTTTTCTGAGGTTGTTGCTAACAATAGATCGTTTTTATTAGCTTTCTTCAATTTAGTAGCTAATTCAGCTGATACAAAAGTAAACGTTTTGTCTGCTGATAAACCGAATTTAGTATAGATCTAACCATAATGAATGGCAGGAAAGCCTATTTCTACAAAGTCTTTTTTTTGCAAGCCATTGCCACGAATAATTTCACCGAATTCACCAAGAGGCTTCAATTCAACTTCTGCACCATCAAGAAGTTTTGCCATAAAGCTCAACTTGCTCATGCCTCACTCTCCGCATTTTCAATCTCAGCAATGATGGTATCGATATCTATACGCAATCTATTAATATTGGCAACCGTTGTAGTTATTTCGCTGTTGAGCTGAGTGATATCAACCTGTTCACTAGTATTTTTAGCTTCAACATAAGCACTTACAGAGAGGTTATAGTCGTTATCCGTGTTTGCGATTACTTCGTAACTAACGGATTGAGCCACGTGTTCAACATCAGCTTTGCTATCGAACATCACCATAATTTGTTCGATATGCTTATTTGTTAATACATTATTGTTTTTTCCTTTCTTAAAGAACTCTTCACCGCTAGCGTTAATAAACTGGATGTTGGTATCTGTCTTGCTTTTAGACAGCACCATGATATTTACCGCAATGGTAGTGCCAAAGAACAGGTTAGGAGCAAGCGAGATAACCGTTTCTACGTAATTGTTATCAACTAAGTACTGACGAATTTTCTTTTCTGCACCACCACGATAAAAAATGCCAGGGAAGCAAACAATGGCCGCACGCCCTTTGCTAGATAGGTAATTGAGCGCATGAAGTACAAAGGCAAAATCAGCTTTAGATTTTGGTGCTAGTACGCCTGCTGGCGCAAAGTGATCATCGTTGATCAGAGTTGGGTCATCGCTGCCAATCCATTTAACTGAATACGGTGGATTAGACACAATGGCATCAAAGGGCTTGTCATCAATAAAGTGTGGTTCAGTCAGCGTGTTACCCAATTGCATATTGAACTTGTCGTAGTTGATGTTGTGCAAAAACATATTCATACGTGCAAGGTTAAAGGTGGTGTGGTTGATCTCCTGGCCAAAAAAACCATCTTCGATGATATGGTTATCAAAGTGTTTCTTCGCTTGCAGTAGCAAAGAGCCTGAGCCTGCGGCAGGGTCATAGATTTTATTCACGCTGGTTTGCTTGTGCATGGCCAGTTGAGCAATCAGCTTAGACACATTTTGCGGCGTGAAAAATTCCCCTCCCGACTTACCCGCATTAGCGGCATAGTTAGAGATCAAGAACTCATAGGCATCACCAAAGAGGTCGTTTTCATTTTCTTCAAATTGACGAATATTGAGCCCAGCAACACCTTTAAGTACCGATGCTAGGCGGCTATTCTTATCTTTTACCGTATTTCCTAGGCGATTACTGGTGGTGTCAAAATCAGCAAACAACCCCTTAATATCGGCCTCTGACGGATAGCCATTAGCTGAGTTTTTAATCTCTGCGGGTTTAATTCCCCGCAGCTTGCTGCGTAGGCTTTTAGTCTTTCAGTACAATTAATACCCCGCTTCGCTCCGCGAAGTCGAGCCAAAGCGAGAGGGCTTGCCACGGGGATTTTTATTCGATTTAAAAATGTTAGCCAGATCGGTATTTAGATTCTGATTCTTATTTGCATTAGCTGCGATATTTACAAACAACTCGCTTGGGTAGATAAAGTAGCCCTTGGTTTTTACCGCATCCTCGACGATCTCGTCAGTGATGATATCGTCGCTCAACTTAGCGTAATTAACGCTATCGTCGCCGCCTTCAATATAATTGGCAAAGTTTTCGCTGATAAAGCGATAGAACAAGGTACCAAGTATGTATTGCTTAAAGTCCCAACCGTCTACTGAGCCGCGAACATCGTTAGCTATTTTCCAGATTTGATTTTGGAGTGCCTTACGTTGTTCAGTACTTGTCATCGGTGATCTTCCGTTTAATTTTTATATGTTTGTTTGGTGTAATTGGCCACTTCAATAAGATTCAATAAGATTTAGTGCTATTTTCTTAAATGAAGCAAAGCTGGTATCAAAATCGTATGGTTGAGGATTGAACACCATCGGGGTAACAAAGTCACTAAAGCGCTGACGAAACACAGGGTTATCTTCTAACTCTCGTAAACCAAGACACAACTCGTGTACAGGATCTGCGACAAACTCAACATGTTGATTGCCAAAGCGCTTAACGTCTTCTTGTAATACTGTACGAAATAGTGGGACTAATAACTCGATATCAAGATCCTGCGCAATATAGATACAATGCACGTCGTAGATATGACGAACCAAGGTGGTATCATCTTTACGATTTTCACTACGCTTAACTAACATAGTGCGGCGCAATATAGAAAGTACCTTTTCTACCAAAGTAGCATTAATAGAAATACAAGCGAATGCATTCACTTCTTGTGGTTGTTTATAAAGCTCTGATACCAATGATTGAATTGTGCGTTCTTCCACGACATCGAGCGGAATGTTTTTCATCAGTTCAAGTTTGATGATTGGCCGTAAACAGGGGACTTGGCTAAATTGTTGTGGGTATTTTAGCTCATACTCAATATAACGGTATTCATCCCGAACCTGCTTTTTTTCGATGGTAAAGTAACTTGATTGAATAATGGCGGCCTCAATGTGTTCAACCAAGGCTTTACGGGATGTTTTTTTCTTGCTTAGACTAAGAAGCTGAAATATCTCCGTAGGGATGAGTTTAATATCCACGTCTTCTGACATGCGGAGTATTTTAACATTGGATTTAGCAAGCGCGGTGCCACCTGAGAAAACCATTTGATGAGTGTCAAATATTAGCTTTTCGAGTTCAGCGAGTAGTGTGACCACCCAGTAATCTTTTTCAATAATAGCGGGGTTTCCGAGCGCTAATGCATCGGAAACCTCTAAGAACTGTTGTTTTAGTTTTTTCATCGTGAACTTGGTGTGTTCAATACTCTGTTACCTACAACCAACTTGCGATTGAACTGTTTGGGATCCCACGAGTAATGGACAGATGATGGGATTTGAGTGCTTTCACCTGATAGGCTTTGTAAGGACAGGCTATCCATCACGAAATCAACACCGTTCATTTTTAGGATTTCACGCATAAGCGCATCACTGCCACCTGGGTTGGTTGGCATTAAACGTCCAGTAAGGCTGTTTACACGCGCTTTAGTATATAGGCCATAACCAAGTTTCATTATCTCGCCCCGATCAATTAACTGATTAAGGGCGCGGCCAATTTGGTCATAGCTAGCAATACCATCAAAGTCTTTACGCTCAAAGACGTAACGTCTTGAACGCTTTACTTTTTGATAAATACAATCAGCTGCTGTCATTTTAACCTCCTTACTCTGCGATAAAATGAGTATAACTGAACGCAAGGTCAATAGGAATAAATACGGCATGAAATCAAGTGTAAATACGACAAAAATAAATTAAGTTAACACCTTAACCATATGTATTGATTTGATTAGTTAAGATGTTGGCATTAGTCAACCTCCTAATTAATTAACCGTTCAGCTAATTTATAAGTCTATACCCTCAGAGATATTTAGCGCATCCTCAATCTCGACACCTAGGTAACGAATAGTATTATCCAATTTGACATGCCCAAGTAATAGCTGAACAGCTCGGATATTTTTTGTTCGGGCATAGATCATGGTAGCCTTGGTTCTACGCATTGAGTGAGTACCGTATAAATATGGGTCGTAGCCTAACTGAGCAGCCCAACGGCGAATAATGGTTGCATAACAACTGTAACTCATCGATTTACCTTGTTTACGCGGACTAGGAAAAATGTAATCCGATGTTGTTAAGCAGCTTTGCGTCAGCCACAGTGTTAATGTCTGAGCGGTTCGAGAGGTAACATCAAATTGAACTTCCCTTCCTGTTTTACTCTGTCGATATAGGACTCGACTGTGAATGACACCACCTGAAGATATATCTCTGACTTTCATTCTCAATAGGTCACATGAGCGTAGCTTACAGTCAATGGCAAGGTTCAATAATGCCAGCTCTTTTACATTGCCTTCTATCTCCAGTCTGGTACGGATCCGCCATATATCATCAAGTTTTAATGGTTTTTTCTGCCCAGTAAAATGGCCTTTTTTCGTCCACATAGTATTCTCCTGTATTGCTATCGAAATGGCCTTATTAATTTTAGTTGCAGAGTAGGAGTTTTGATTTTGCATAAGTATGCAAAAAGCAGGCTCGACGGATATAGACTAAACGAACATTGATAATTATGAATGCGTAAGAGTTCTAGCCAATAAAGGGGGCATAAATAATTTAGTAAACTCACCCTGTAATGGTCAATCGAAGAAACACACTTGCTTGAAATGACGGGTGTAGATTCGGCTGCGGCCGTTGATGGCATGGATGCCATCGTCGAGCTTACATGGAAGTATTCACAGCGTGCCGCAGGAGTATCTGCACATCAGCCTGCTGCAAGCAATAAACACCAATGAAACTTTGGTCATCAGCAGGCTAATCTAATACCAAACCTGTCAAATGAACCCAACACAAAAGAGATTTGAAACTTATTATCCGACAAGTAGAAGCTACTCATTAATGGATAAAACGAATTTACTTTCGTTTTATTTTCTTAGGCTTGTGCTGTACCCACAAATACACACCAGATAATGCCATGATGATTAAGGCTAAGGCAACGAGATCCATGAACCAAGGGCCTAAGGGGCCGAAGAAGCGGCCACTGTGGACATCGAGCAGTACCCGCTCCCAGCTTAAATGGTGTGAGCGCGCAAGTTGTGTTATGTCTTGAGTATCGATGACCACAGTCACAGTTTCAGTTAAAGGTTGAGCCCAAGGTAATGGCGCAAACGTCATGGCTTGAGTCCACTCAATCAGATCATCATCGGCCATATAACTGCCATTATCAGCATTTAGCCAGATGTGACCATCATTGGCGATTGCGCTTAATCCAGCGGGTAGACCGGTGGTGATATCTTGTTTTTCAAGCATTTCGCCTGCTGCCGACATGAGGTAGAGGTTGTCGCTATCGATTGCAATGAGCATATCACCAAAAGTGACGATGCCATTAATGGGTGAGTCAGCTTCGAGTGCGAGATGTTTATCCACCCAGATAAGATTATCTGAGCTGGCGAGTCGTGGTGCTGTGGTTTGATAGATGTTGATTTGATTGGGAGGCTTGATGCCATAATAGTCCAGTAACCAAGCTTGTTCGACGTGTGTGTTATCGATAGCGAATTGGTGGCTGTGATTGATCAGTATGCCAGAGATGGCAAGTAGTAGGACAAAGATAGCACTGAATATCCCCAAGCCTCTGTGCCAAGAACGAAGTTGTTTCTTGAGGGAGAAGCTGAGATTTTTTTTGTGGGAAGGGGGATTGGCCATGATTATTCTTGTGGTAATAGAGAGTGATTTTTTCTAGTTAATAGCATAACAACCATATTAGATTAACGATACCTGCTATTTGAATTTTAACGGTTAGCTTTTGGTTACCCGTGAATCTAACCAGAGTGCGATACGTGATAATTTGGTCAATGCCCTGACTGAGAGCGTAGCACCTGTGATGCCGTCTATGTGTCTATCGAGTGTTAAATCTGCATTGAGTTTGGCGGCTTTGAATTGATCGGTGAAGAAGTCATGACGCACTTCATCACCGCGGCTTTCTCGATATACCAATACTTTAGTGTCGGCGATTTGCTGGTCTTTTACATGAATGCCAACCGTGATAGGGGCTTCTTTGCCAATTTCATCGAGTATCCATACCGTTTCACCTTGTTGCTGCCAATAGCGGACACGCATTTTGTTAAATCGATGGGATAAAATCTCTTCAATCACGGCAATTGCCTCGTCGTCGAGCCAAAATACCTTAGCTTTAGGAGGCGATGTATTGAAGGCTTGGCTAATAAATGCTTGTGGCGCTTGATATAGGCTTTGAGCGACAGCAGAAAAGCTCAGTGCGAAGGAAAAGCTAATGATTAATTTCGTTATTTTTTTCATTTGGTTAACCGTACCGTCTGCCATTTATCGATTGAATATATACTCAAATAACCTAGGTTTCATCGTTTGAGTATATACCCAAACGACGTCAAAATGCAGTGTTGAGCATGCCGAAGTTGTTTGGGTATGAATGATCTTTCAATAGAGATCAGGTGATTACTATTGCATTAAAACTGGTAACCGACGCCTAAGTTGAAGCCGTCAGTGTCTTTAGTGCCGCCTTGAGTTTCATAGTCAGCTTTAAAGACGACATTTTCATGCAGCCAGTAGTTAATGCCCACATTGGTTTGAGTGACTTCTGTGTCCGCATGACTTCCAGCTTCGTTGTCATATTCGTTATAACGTGCAAATAGACCTAAGCTGTCATTGATGCGATAGGATGGTTCAATATACCAACCATTTTGCTCATCACGCCCTAGGTTTTCAGCTTCAATACCATCGATATCCCACTGGGCATATAATGCTTTAACGGTGAAACCTTTAATGCTGTAGATAACATGAGTGCTAAGTAGTACAGCTGAAGCAGTATCTACACCAGTAGCGCTTTGAGTCAGATCTGATTGATATTGTGCTGTTGCAGCAAGCTCAAGTCCTGGGATTGCGGTGTATTTAACGCGTGCAGTGTAGGCAAGATTGTCAGCCTGCGCCTTAGAGACTTTTTGACGGCCTGTACGAATATTATAAGCCTTGCTACCTGTAGTATCGACAGCTAGGCCACTGGTAATCGCACCATCGAAGGCAAGACCTGGAGTTGCTTTAACATTTAAAGCAATACCCCCTTCCCACCAAGTTGCAGGAATAATGTTTTTCTCAACAGGGTTACGCTCAACACCATAAAAAGCCGGTGGCTCATGAGTTTCGTTAATAATACCGACTGGCATGAGGAATAGACCCGCTTTACCGCTGAACATGTGATTAAAATCATGTTCGATGTAAGCTTGTTCAAGTTCAACTTCACCATTTTGACCTTCACCCGAAATTGAATGTTCAACTTCTAGTTCTGAGAAAAAACGAGTGCTGTCATTAAATTCATGGCCGACGAAAAGAACGAAGCGATGGAAGTCGAACTCTTTCTTATCTTTGCTGCTGTCTTGATTGTCTGAAATGTTGTTGTAATGCAGTTCACCATAGCCGCCAATGGTTGTTGCACTTTTTGTTGAACTGGAATCAACAACATCTGCCGTTTGTTCAACGCGTTGTTCGGTCACTTGCAGACGCTTTTCTAAGTCTTTAAGGACTTTTTGTTGTTGTTCAATTACTTTGCGTAATTCTTGTGTTTCATCAGAAGCGAAAGCTGTTTGGCTGGCAAATAAGCCAACTAACGCTGTTGCAAGTAATGTCTTTTTCATCATCATTCTCTTCTCTATTGTTATTTAAGTGGAAGTATTTTTTGTGGATTTTAACAACTGAAACTAATAATGCAAATTGTTATCATTCAATTTTTGAGTTCGACCTATATTTTGTGATTTTATGCTTGTATAGGTTGTGCATATGTTGTTATTTGTGGTGATAGGTTTGCTTCATGTTTTGTATATGGTGAGAGGGATCTGAGTGTGGCGAGGGGAAGGTTTATTCATTTTTACGGTAAAAATGAGTTTTTTAAGTCATCGGGTGAGTTTTCTTAGCCAATTACGATAAACTGTTAGATTATTTTATGTATTAAAATTTAACTGAGTAAATATGTTTCTAACTCCATATTTTAAAAAAGAACACTTTTCTATCTCGATCACCCCATCTCAGGCTAGTGATTTTGCGAAGCTGGTGGCTCAGGACTTCAATCCCATTCATGATGTTGGGGCTAAACGTTTTTGTGTACCCGGTGATCTGCTTTTTTCATTGGTTTTAGGAGAGTATGGTTTAAGTCAACAAATGAGTTTTACTTTTCAAGGTATGGTTGGCGATGGGGTTAAATTGCAATTTGCTGACTCAATCGGTGAGCGGTTTGATATACATGATGATAAAGATAAGCTTTATTTGAACGTTGAACGTCATGGTGAGGTGAGTCGTTGCGAAGGTCAAATAGAGTCGTTTATTCGCAGTTATGTCTCATTTTCTGGTTTGAACTTTATTCATGTGCTTGTGCCTATGATGAAGCAACATCAAGTGATGATTAACCCTGCTCGCCCTTTGGTTATTTATGAAAGTATGTCTTTTGATCTCATCACTCTTGATTTTACTAAGGTAGAACTCTCTCTTGTAGAGCAAGAGCTAGTGGTCGACGGTAAACGCGGTAATGTCACGTTAAAGTTCGAACTACACAATGGTGATACATTGGTGGGAACAGGGCTGAAAACCTTGGTCATGAGTGGTCTTCGTCCATATGAAACCGATAAAGTGCAAGAAATGTGTGATGCCTATGAAGGGCGTAGAACTGGCTTTTAGCGGCGTTTGCCGGTGATGTTCTGTGATCCTGAGTTTACCTCAGGGTCTTGCGTATGCACTCCTTCCTGTTTTAGCGCCTTACTTTATTGCTCAAAAAAACACTTTTTTTTAATTTAAGCTAGAAATGTGACTTAGATGGCTTGAGTTCATCTCAAGATTGCTTCATTGTGCGCGCCTGTCGGATCTAATCCGGCAATCCGTTCGGATGAAGGTAGCAGGAGAGTGGGGAATTGCCCCCATACCGACGAGGCAACTTTAGATTTTACTTTTACGCTAAGTATTAAAGTAGGACCTAAATACTCTTTCAGGTGCCAATAGTGATTGGCGTGGACTGTTACTGGACGAGCCTCTGGAGAGATCGTAAGTGCTGTGTTGGCTAGTGTTGAGCTAATCTTGACAGCATATTACGGCGCCGAAGGCGAAAGTGTCACAATGTTTGATTGTGGCGCGAAACGCTCAGGCAAAAGGACAGAGGAGAGGATGACTGCACAGTCCCTGTCGTTTGTTGTCGTGGCTGATATTTACCTTCGCGTGTATTTCACTGGCTATAGTGAGTATTGTTGCATGTGTTAAGCGTAAATACAGCTGGCTATTACTGCGTTCTGGACGTTATACAGCCATTTCTTTTCCTCCTCCGTTTATTAATTAAGTTGTTTAATATTTTGAGGAATACATGAATTTTAACGTGTTAACTACCGATATACTGCCTACACTCTTGGCGAATGTGAATGCCATTGTTTGGGGGCCCATTACTCTGTGTCTTCTGGTCGGTACAGGGCTCTACCTTACTCTTAGACTTAAGCTGATTCAGGTTTTTCGTTTGCCACTTGCGCTGACGTTACTGTTTAAGCCTGCCAGTGGTAAAGGCGATCTTTCTTCATTTGCGGCGCTGTGTACTGCCCTGTCTGCCACTATCGGCACTGGTAACATTGTTGGGGTGGCAACGGCGATAAAAATGGGTGGCCCTGGAGCATTGTTTTGGATGTGGATAGCCGCATTTTTTGGCATGGCGACTAAGTATGCTGAGTGCATGCTGGCAGTTAAATACCGAATCACAGATGCTAGAGGTCAGATCGCCGGCGGGCCGATGTATTATATCGAACGTGGGCTGGGTTTACCTTGGATGGCGAAACTGTTTGCCATTTTTGGTGTTGGGGTCGCTTTCTTTGGGATCGGCACTTTTGCACAAGTGAATGCGATAAGTGAAGCCATGACGATAGCGTTTCATATCCCGGCTTGGTTAACGGCTGCAGTACTGACCATATTGGTTGCAGCTGTGACCTTAGGTGGCGTTAAGCGTATTGCAAATGTGGCACAAAAGTTAGTGCCCACTATGGCTTTAGGTTATGTATTTGCTTGTTTTTGGCTACTTATTATATTTAGTGAGCAAATACTGCCTGCTTTTCAGTTGATCTTGGAGTCAGCTTTTACGCCGCTGTCTGCAGCAGGTGGTTTTCTGGGGGCGACAGTCGCGCAGGCATTGCAAATAGGCATTGCACGTGGGGTATTTTCTAACGAAGCAGGACTGGGGAGTGCGCCCATTGCAGCGGCTGCGGCTAAGACTAATGAACCTGTCGAGCAAGGGCTTGTGAGTATGACGGGCACCTTTTTTGACACCATTATTATCTGTACGATGACAGGACTGGTGTTAATAATCACTGATGTTTGGAGCGGCGATACTGCAGGTGCTGCGATGACAAGCTTGGCATTTGGCAGTGGTGGCTCAGTGGTGGTCGGTCAATATTTTGTGGCCCTTGCATTAGTCTGTTTTGCATTTACGACTATTTTGGGATGGCACTATTATGGTGAGCGTTGCTGGTATTATTTGATGGGCGATCGTCTTTTGCGTGTGTATCAGGGGGTATTTCTAGGTTTAATTGCACTGGGATCATTTATTCATCTGGATATGATTTGGCTGCTTGCCGATACGGTGAACGGGTTAATGGCGATCCCTAACTTAATCGCAATGATAGGTTTACGTCATGTTATTTGCACTGAAACGGTTAACTATTTTGCTCGTATGGCGAGTGGGTCTTTAATGAAAACACACACAGATGTTCGTTAAGCAAAACTCGGGATAACGAGTGCTTAATAAGGATACTTGATTTGACAGCGATGGTTAATTGAATCGCTGTCATTATTTTGTGATAAAAAGCCTTAACTGGACCAATAACTATCGACAATACTGGCTATTCCTTATAGATTCACTGGTTAGTTCTTTTCTATCGTTTATTTATTCGAAAAATCATTCAGACAAGGGTTTATCATGGTTCAACAAGGCTATTCTTTGCTGCGCATTATTATCATCGACAGTTTTTGGAAGGGCCAAGTCAATGAGCTTGATTTAACTGGTCATACTCAATTGGAAGGAACCAACGGCGCTGGTAAAACGTCTCTTATGCGCTTACTGCCACTTTTTTATGGGATGCGCCCCAGTGACATTGTGAGTAAGGTCGATCAAGCTCGTAATTTTGCTGATTATTATTTGCCTCGCGATTCCAGTATGTTGGTGTATGAATATCAGCGTCCTTACGGTCAAACCTGCATGGTATTGGCCAGTAGTGATGGCCGTGGGGTACATTTCAAGTTTATCGATGGGGCTTATCATAGCGAGCACTTTATTGGTGATGATAATAAGCCTTACAGCGTATCTGAGGTTGACCGATGTTATCGGCAGATGGGCTGTGATCGTTCCAGTTTTTTAGGGATCGATAAATACCGCCAAGTAATCCAAAATCTGCGCAGTGGCCGTAAGTTAAAAGACATTCGTCAATTACAAAGTCGCTATGCATTTAGTGAATTACCGTGTCCACATATCGAAAAAGTGATCAATGGCACGATAGAAAAAAATCTCGACTTTGAAGCAGTAAAGCGCATGTTAGTCGCCATTGCTAGCGATCATCTTGCCCGTAACAATGTTGAAGAAAAAGAGCAAATAACCCTCAATAAAGAAGAGATCACTAGCTGGTTGGCAGATATTCAAGCCAGCCGTACGGTACAAAAAGTGGCCGATAAAATCGATTTATGGCAAAGTGACTTTGCAACCTTAGACAGCTTATTAATTAAATTGCAGCATCTACATTTTGAAATCATTGAACATCAAGTCAGACTCGAAGATAAACAAACAGTCTGTTCAAAGGCGAAACAAGACAGTCAGGTAAAATTGGCTGAACTGCAGAAGCAGCTCGAGGATGCAGTGACCCGCTTAAATCAGCAGATCAATGATTTTGAAGCTGAAATCAATAGAGATCAAAGCCATATTGATTTACTCGATGATGACAAAATGATTTTTGATGACGACGATGCGCCCAATTATCAGCTTCAAGCAGATAAAGCGCCGCATATTCAAAATGAACTCAATGAAGTCAATGCTATCATTGATGCTTTTGAAGGGAACCTGACTAAGGTACAACAAAAGTTTACTGATTTAATTCAAAAGTTGGAATTTCAACATGTCAAAGAACAGGCTGAAAATGAAAAAAAATCAGCCGAGATAAGTGTCGCTTCTGCAGCTCAGCTAGGGAAAGTTGAGGCGGTGCATCAGCAACAACATCGAGAGTTAGAAGAGCTGATTAGTCAAAAAAATCTCGAATTACAGCTTAAAAAACAACATATAGAACATGAATTGCACAGTGCGAAAGCTGCGTTAAACCATGTTCAACTCGACCCTAGTTTATTACACGATATCGAACAGAATCAGCAGGCATTAAGTGATGCGAAAGATAAGCAAAATCAGTTATATCAAATCCAAGCGCAGTCACAATCCTTATTAAGAACGCTACGCCAACAGCGTGATAAACACCTCGCCAGACATCAACAAGAAAACCGTCAGCTCGACGGGTTAAAAGTCGAATATACCCAAGTAGAAGCACAATTGATCCCAGCTTCTGGGTCGTTACAACATTATCTTGATAATGAGCCTAAAGCTAGCGATTGGAAACACAATATCGGTCGCCTATTGACCAGTGAGCAATTGACGCGTTGTGATCTTGATCCGCAATGGGTTGGCGGTGATAGTTTTTATGGATTAGCGCTCGATTTACAGCAGCTACAAAGTAATGATTCACTTTTTTTAGATGAAATACAACTGCGTGAAAAACGTGATCTTATTACTAAAAATATTCAAATTCAAACCGACAAAATAGCACAACTTGATGAACATATTAACCAGCAGAGCAAAGAGATAACCACGGCTGAATTAGATAGCACTCGCGAAGCACATGATTTACAGAAAAATGAACTTAATTTGCAGCAGCTTAGTGTACAGTTTGACAATCTGACGGTAAAAAAACAGTTAGCCATTAAAGCGTATACCGAAGAGATTAATGTGCTGCTTAGATCGCTTGAAAATGATAAAAAGGATAATGCTAAGCAGCAAGCGTTGTTTAATGACCGTTGTGAAGAACAACGTAACGATTTGCATAATCAAGTGCTCGAAAAACGCATGGTGGTTGAAAGTGATCGTGATACGCAATTAACCTTGTTGAGCGAAGAACATGTTCAGCTTGATGTTAACTATCAGCAACGTTTGAAAGCACTTAAAAAGCAGCGACATGTTGATGTTGCCAAACTCGATCCCGATGGTGAAGTCGATAAACGCGTTGGCGAGCGTAAACATTTAGTCTCTGCGTTACAAAAGTGTGCCGAATTTGAGCAAAAAGCGCATAAATACCATCACTTTATGACAAATAGATATTGTCATCGTAATGGGTTAGTTGAACAGAATCAGAGCCGAATGGTTCAAAAGCGCAGTGTTGAAAATCAGTTGGAGGAGGTCAAGGTTGCGCAGACCAATGAGATTAATGCCCTGCGGCAGTTGATTAAAAAATACAACCTGCAAAAGCACGCGACGGATGAGTTACTTAACCATCTTAACGACAGTAAGAATAACTGTGTCAAGCATGGCATTGAGGTGGAATTCGCCGAAGGGCAGCCAAGTAATCAGGCTGATTTGAGTGTGAGTTTTTGCGCCGATTGGATGAGCCAATTTGACGTAGTTGAAAAACGCTTGAGCGATCAGATAACCAAATTTAATAATGATTTTCAGAAAAAGCACGCCAGCAGTGAACTCTATGAAAGCTGGCAAAAGTTAGTGGCTGAAAATGATCGTTATCAGGCAGCTAAAATATTATTTAAATACCGTGAACCCATTGCCGATCTACTCAGTAGCGCAGCGCAAAAACAAAAGAGTACTTATCAATTAGTGTCTGTTAATGCCACTATGATCAATGAGTTTTATCAGCATATTGAAAATTTTGGTCGTCGAATTAAACAAATTGGTAAGCAGCTATCGAGCAAGGTTACAGCTCTTGCACATTTTGAAGCCTTAGCGGATATCAATGTCACCACAGTGATGAAACAAGAAGAACTGGAGTATTGGGGCCCTTTGCAGACGTTTGCTAAAGTATTCGAGCAATACCGTGATCAACTGCGTGAAGGGATAGGTGAAATTCCTGATGATCTGGTGTATGCGATGCAAAAGCTATCGGCTTATTTGCCCAGCGAAGGTTTTATGCTGAGTCACAGTCACTTGTTTGATATTGAATTTACCATTACCGAAAAAGGTCAGGTGAAACATGCCAGAAATGCTCGCCAGCTTAAAAAAGTCAGTTCAACTGGGTTATCTTATCTGGCGATGCTGTCATTGTTTACCGGCATTCTTGGCATGTTGCGAGGAGACAGCAAGCACTGCAGTCAAATTATTTTGCCCGTGGATGAACTGGGAGAGCTAGCGGCGGAAAATATCGCGCTCTTACTGCACATGTTTGCCGATAACCATATTTGTATTTTATCTGCCTCGCCATCAACCGATCGCCATATTCTGGCGCTATATGAGCGTCATTATAAGCTTAAAGATAATAAGATTTATCATGCTGAAATACCTCAATCCCGTCTCGATGAATTACTGGCGCTACGTGCAAGTCAAAAACAAGCGAGCGTTACGGCGCAGGAGTTAAGTTAATGTTTACACAAACGGTACAACAATTACTGACGGGCGCGATTATTTGCGAGACTGCATATGTTGAAGAATTTCAATATTTAAAACTCGCTGCTGAGTTTGAGCGGGTGAATGATTTTTTGGAAAATATTGAGCGGAAATTAACTTACCATGAAAGTGCGGATGCGTATTATTGTACTTTCATCAAAGTTGATAGTAGCAATGCTGCTGAGCTCACGGCGCTATTTAGTGACATGCGCAGCACATTTAGGCCTTTAGTGGAATTTTTGGATCTATTGTTAACGGCAAGCAATGCCGATTTACCGATCCATGGTAAGTCGGTGGTCAATATTAATGAGTTATTTGAGCCGTTCGAACAAGATCAGACCTTGCGTGATCAGTTACGTCGTTTAACCTCAATTAAACCTTTTAAAACCAATAAAGAGGAGACTCGCGAGCAATTGGCGACGCTATTTCATAAACTCGAAGAGATGCATTATTTTGTGCGTAAAAATCCAGGCAGTAGCCGTTTTTACGCGACCGCACGCTTCGATATTATTTATACTTTGATTGAGTTTTTAAATGATTCTGAGCGGGTTGAATTACCCAATGACCCACAAGTTCAACAAGATGAGTTACTTTTCTGATGGCAGGCTTTGATGCGGGGCAAGTCGCTGCTTTGTTGCGTAAAATTGGCGCAAATGACGAGCTGCTAGCCAATGCTTATGTGTTTGGTAGTGTGGTGAGCGATGAGCAAGATGCTAAGACCATTAGTACGTTACATAAAGCTGGGCTGTTGCGACCAGACGATGAGCCTGGTGAGTTTCGAGTGACCACCGACTTTAAGCGAATGCTCAATCGTTTGATGCGCAAGCAAAGTAGTTATCGTCAGCTAACCGACATGGGTAAAGTGATCGAGGCACTTGATGAAACCGTTAAAGACTACCAGTTGTCTGTGCAATTACAGGAACATGACGACGCGGAGTTCTACCTAGATCAACTGGACGATCTTCTGTATGAAACTAAAGATGGTCTTAATACCAACCTAGACAATATGCATTATGGTATTGTCAGTCAATTTGGTTTTGTGAGTACCTTAGCCAATAAAATCAGGCAGAATGAACGTTATTTAAACCATGCACAAAGTTTATTGACGGAATTACAGCAAATTGATCCGGAAGCCTGCTATGAGTGGATTAATTGGCCTTGCCCTAATGAATTTGCTCGTAAGATCACCGGCTTTATTTACTGGTTTAATCAGGTATTACTTCGTTTGCGTTTTATTATTGATAATATGCGCTTGAGTTTATTTCGATTACGTCGAGATGAAAAGCAAGCCAGCCAATTGCGCAATATGGCACGTTTCTTACGTCAGCATCCAGAATTTGAAATTCATGATAATCTTTTCGAAGATCCAGCACTGCCTGAAGCGTTAAAATCTGCCCCACCTATGCCATTAAGTTGCTATGTTGAAACCCATAACACTGAGCACGAGGCATCATTGGTTGCCATTGTTCAAGCTTTGCGTAAACAAGTGACTAGCACACCTGTAAAGGTACGTGATAGTGGTGAAGTGACGCTAATACCAGTCGAGAAAGTGAATTATCAAGTGGACTTTTTTGACCAACAAACCGAGCTTTTGTTCGAGTTGGTTATCCGTGACAGCAGCCCTGTTTCTGCCATTGCTTTTTGGAGTTTGTCACAAGTCGAGTGGCAAGATGAATTACAAACTATTGACCCTAAAGCTTGGATTGAGTTGGTATTTAGTGCGTATTGTTCATTAACCAGTGAACAGCAAGATGCATTTGAGATTAAAATGAAAGGTGTGCAGGTGGCAGGTACATCGGATAACTACAGTTATAGTGATGTGGTGATCTGTCTAAGATAACCTTATCTTGAGTGATACGGGGGATGATTTTGAAAGCAAAAATATTTAAGTCTACTCAAGATTTGCTGCGTGAGATGCCCACTGGAGGCAAAGTTAAAATTGATGACATAAAATATCTTAAAGTTTTACGTGATGAATATGGTTTTGGTACCGAAGATAAGGGTTATCTTAGCTTTACCTTTATGGATCGATTGTCATTGATAGAATCTGTCAGACTTAAGGATTGCTTAGATCTGTTAAGCCCCTATCCTGATAAAAAGAGCCGAGAGCATATTGCCAATACTCATAAAGACGAGAAGTTAAATAGCTACCCGGTGAGTCGTGATTTCGTGCTGATTAATACTCTTGATGATTTTAGACTCAATGGCGAGGTGTATACCAAATCACCTTTTACCTCGTTAGGGCTTTCGATAAAAGCGCATGAGATTATCTCCATCGAACATCGGCAGATAGTGTTGGTCGAAAACCTAACGCTTATGGCGAATCTAGCGTCATTAAAGATACCTAGCAGTTTAAAGGAGGCGTTGTGGATATATCGCGGCGATGTTCACGCTGGGCAGCAAACGGGGATGGCCTATGAGCTTTTTAGACGGTTTGACCATCATCAGTTGATTTGTTTTAGCGATTTAGATCCCGCAGGAATACAGATAGCCATGACCAGCGGTGCCCAGTATTGGCTCTCCCCACTAGAGTGCGAACAAGCGATTAAAATTAGGCAGAATAAACAGCTAGCAGGGGTTGAACAGGAGTGGTTTGATCAAAAAGGGGCAATCACCTATCTTGAGGCCAAAGCTCAACTGCCTAAACAATGCCAATTAGCATTCGACATAATGAAAACTCAGCACCATACGCTACAACAAGAACATATGTTGTCTCACGACTTAGCGTTAGATTTGTTTGAGTTATAAGCTAGGTTTTAGACGGTGTGAGTTAACGCTTGCGTATATCAATTAACCTTTGCAACTGCCCAATGTCACATTTTAAGTGCTTTAACTTCGTTTACATATTTTAGATGGCTCTTTATTTTATTTTTATGATGATTCATCTGTTATCCTTGTTTGGTTTACGTTTATTTTGTAAAACTTTGGTTTTTTATTGTCTTTGTATAATTAGTTAGGTTTTTGTTATTTATAGTTATTTAGTCTGGTTGTATTTATGTTGTCACTATCTTGATAGTGATAGACATTGAAATTACTCCTTGTTTGATTCACTATCTTTGTCAAAATAGAGTACTTCTTTTGGTGAAAAGGCATTAATACTCAATGTATTAGAGGTTAGTTTATTAAAAGTTGTTACAAGACGTACTAATTTGAAGGCAAGTAAATGACTAAATCACTTTCAACACGGATCTTTATTGGTCTGTTTTCCGGGTTAATTTTAGGTTCTATTATCCAATATTTTTTAAAAGATATTGGGTTTTTCTCAGGCACAATCGTTGAAATGTCAACGGGTGTTGGTACCATGTTCGTTAATATGATCATGATGCTAGTGGTCCCTTTGGTGTTTGTCAGTATTGTATGTGGGGTTTTAGAGCTTAAAGATTTGAAAAGTTTTGGCCGATTAGGTGGAAAAACCTTCGGTTTTTATATTATTAACACGCTTGTTGCTATCTTTGCGGCATTGGTTGTGGCGCTATTATTAGAGCCGGGACATGGCGTGGATATGTCTGGTGGCATTGATGCGCATATTGTTGCAACAGAATTACCTAACTTGGTGCAATTAGTGGTTAATATTGTGCCTAGTAATCCAGTCGCTGCGTTTACATCAGGTAATATGTTGCAAGTTATCTTCATGGCTTTGTTAGTCGGTGGCGTTATCAAGTCTCTTGGTGATGCAGTGCCTTTATTACAACAAGGTTTTCAGGAAAGTAATAAGTTGATGATGAAGCTGATTACTGTGGTGATGCAGCTTGCCCCTATTGGTGTGTTTGCTTTGATGCTAAAACTGGGAGCCACACTTGAGGCTGATATTTTTGCCAGTGTATTAGAATATTTGGTGGTTATTTTAGGCCTGTTAACTGCTTGGATATTTATCGTTTATCCAATTGCTGTTGGTGCCTTTACATCCGTTTCAGCCAAAGAATTCCGTGCTAAAACTCGCGAGCAAATTTTGTTTTCGCTTTCTACAGCGAGTTCAAATGCGACCATTCCAGTGACAATGAGAACCTTAACCGACAAGTTGGGTGTGAAGCGTTCTATTGCAGGTTTTGGTGTGCCGCTCGGTGCGACGATGAACATGGGCGGTGTATCTATCTACATCACCATTGCTATTTTCTTTGTGGCCAATGCCTTTGGTGCGCCGATTTCGACAGAACAGCTACCAGCGTTACTGTTCAGTATCTTCCTACTTTCAGTTGGGGCGGGTGGTGTACCAGGCGGTGGAATGGTGATGATAGGCGTGCTTATTCATCAAATGGGATTACCGATTGAAGCGTTTGCTATTGTTGCAGCGTTAGATAGGTTGATAGACATGGTATTGACCTCATGTAACGTAGTGGGTGACACCGCGGTGTTAACGATTGTCGATGCCACAGAGAAAGGTCGATAAGCGTCAGTAAAGGTCATTAGGAGACTGAGAATATCGTCTTAGTCGCTTGCTTATGCAGATGGCCAATTCTATCATCGTTATTGATAGACAAAGCGTCGTAAATAACGACGCTTTGTCCCTGTATGTTGTGAGATCTCTTTACTTTTTTTGATGTTTTGAGAAAAACTCAAATTAACGAAAGTCAATAGACCGTCAAGCTTGACATTAAACCAGTGGCTCTTTGCTGTAATCTAATCCATGGTAACTTAGGCATTCATCAACTTCGTTAGCGGATCCTAAGATCACGGCTACGCGCTGGTGGATCTCGCTTGGTTCAATGTCCATGATGTTCTCATAACCAGTTGACGCTTTACCACCTGCTTGCTCAACCAAGAAAGACATCGGATTAGCTTCATACATTAACCTGAGCTTATATGGCTTATGTGGATTTTTGTTATCTGTTGGGTAAGTGAAAATTCCCCCGCGTGATAGAACACGGTGGACATCACCGACCATGGCGGCAATCCAGCGCATGTTGAAGTTTTTCTCACGAGGCCCAATAGAACCGAGTAGCAGATCGCTGATGTATGTCTGCATAGGGGCTTCCCAGAAACGCTGATTAGACATATTGATAGCAAACTCACCAGTGTCTTTAGAGATGTTCATGGCGTCGTTGGTCAGTAGATACTCATTGGTGTCTGGATTTAGCGTAAATAGTTGAACACCTTGACCTGTGGTTAAGGCCAGCATAGTCGATGGGCCATACAAGACATAACCTGCAGCGACTTGTTTGCGTCCTGCTTGCAGAAAGCTCGCTTCACTGAGCTCACCACTGGGTGCTGGAAGTATCGAGAAAATCGTTCCAACCAAAGAGTTTATATCGATATTTGATGAGCCGTCGAGGGGATCGAAACACACTAGGTAGTGACCTTTATCACCGACTTCAACAATATAATCTTCTTCTTCAGATGCCAACCCGCGCACGGTATTGTCATCTTTTAGGCGTTCTTTGAGCATGTCATTGGTGATCACATCGAGCTTTTTTTGCGTTTCACCTTGAACATTCTCTTGCTCAGTTGCACCGAGTACACCGGCCAGTGCGCCATGGCGCACGGCATGGCTTATTGCTTTTGAGGTATTAGCTAAAGTGTGGATAAGCTGAGTCAGAGAGGCATCTACCTCTTGTGAAGCTAGATTTTGAGCCAAGGTTTGCATGTTATTTCCTATGACAAATTCAAGTATTGACTTGAGAGCGAACGAGTACAATAGCTCTTAAATAGAGATTTGCAGTTATTTAATAATATCCGCGCATCATACCTGAGAACGCGCCTTTTTTCAGCGTTGATTTTGGTTGGATGATAGAGCGTTGTTGTTTTATTTGATTTTCAGGCACAATGATATTCGACATTTACTGACAGTTGTCACTGCTCAATCGATAAGATAAGGCGCAGCGATGACCAATGAATATTAGAAAGATAACAATAGTAATAGTTCTAGGAAGTAACAATGACAATAAAATGGATCACCTCAGCCCTAATGGCGGTACCTATGCTAGTTTCAATCCCTGTGTCAGCCTCTCAATCTGTGAATACTCAGTTAAGCCAAAATCAAATGAATCTAGGTCTTATGGATAGTGAGACACAAGCGCTTTTATTGACAGCGGGTAAAACCCCCCTTCCAATTGAGCGTATGAATGCCTCACCTGCTTTAGCTGGTACTAGCCCTACGGGCTTAAAACTCTCTCCCGATGGCAAGAGAGTGACTTATTTAGCGGGGCGTAAAGACAAGCAGCATTTTTATGATTTATGGCAGATGGATGTGGCCTCTGGCAAGCAGTCTATCTTGCTTGATGCAGATAAGTTGAGCATAGGTGAGCTTTCCGATGAAGAGAAGGCGAGACGTGAGCGTCAACGGATCTATGGTCAAGGGATCATGGAATACTTTTGGTCTGAGGACAGTAAAGCATTATTAATTCCAGCATCTGGTGCGTTGTATTATTACTCATTAATCGACAATAAGGTGACATTACTGCCAACTGGTGAGGGTTTTGCTACCGATGCTAGATTGTCACCAAAAGGACATTTTGTGTCTTTTGTTCGAGATCAGAACCTTTTTATTCTTAATTTGAGTGACATGAAGCTAACGGCGATGACAAGTGATGGTGGTGGTGTTATTAAAAATGCCATGGCCGAGTTTGTTGCTCAAGAAGAGATGGGGCGTATGACTGGCTACTGGTGGGCTCCGGATGAGACTGCTATTGCTTATACCCGTATTGATGAGTCTGATGTTGAACTCGTGACCCGTAATGAGATTTATGCTGATGGCATAAAGTTAGTTGAACAGCGCTATCCTTATGCGGGGAAAAATAATGTAAAAATAGCATTAGGCGTTGTCAAACTCAGTGACAATAAGGTGGCATGGATTGACTTAGGTAAAGAACAAGATATCTATCTTCCTCGTGTAAAGTGGCTGCCGGATAGCCAACGACTATCTTACCAATGGCAAAGCCGTGATCAGCAGCAGCTCGACTTACGTATTGTTGATATTGATAATGTAAGCAGTAGTAAAAATATTGTTGCAGAGCGAAGTCAGGCCTGGATTAATCTCAATGATGATTTGTACTTTTTAAAGCAACAAAATAGCTTTATTTGGGGGTCTGAACGTAGTGGTTATAAACATCTATATTTAATCGGGTTAAATGGCAAAGTCATCACGCCATTAACCTCAGGCCAGTGGGTGGTTGACGAGGTTGAATTTGTCGATGAAAAAGCGGGGTGGATTTATTTCACTGGCCGTAAAGAAATGGTAGTAGAGAAGCACCTTTACCGTGTGTCATTAGCTGGAGGAGAAATTCAGGATGTTAGCAAACGGCGGGGTATGCATTCTATCGTGTTTGCTGATAATCAAGCCGTGTACCTAGATTATTTCAATAATGTGCTACAGCCACCTCAAGTGAGTTTACATGGAGATAAAGGCCAACATTTAGCTTGGGTTGAGCAGAATAAAGTAGATAAGAGTCATCCACTTTATCCTTACTTTGGTCTATGGCAAGTTCCTGAGTTTGGTCAAGTAAAGGCCGATGATGGTCAAGCGCTACAATATCGATTGTTTAAACCAACCGGTTTTAGTGAAGATAAAAAATATCCGGTTGTTGTTAGGGTGTACGGAGGTCCCCACGCTCAGACTGTGGTGAACAGTTGGAGTGAGAGTGACTACTTTACTCAGTATCTATTACAACAGGGTTTTATTGTGTTTCAACTGGACAATCGCGGTTCTGCTAATCGTGGAACTAAATTTGAGCATGTGATTTATCATCATCTCGGTGAGGCTGAAGTCAGTGATCAGAAAGTTGGCGTTGATTATTTAAGAAGTTTACCTTATGTGGATGCTGATAATATTGCTCTTTATGGTCACAGTTATGGTGGATATATGGCATTAATGGGGATATTTAAAGCCCCTGATTATTTCAAAGCGGCGATTGCTGGCTCTGCAGTGACTGATTGGTCATTATATGATACTTATTATACTGAGCGTTATTTAGGCCATCCTGATAAAAATAACAAAGGCTACGAAGCCAGTAGTGTCATGCCTTATGCGAAGCATTATCAGTCAGGGTTGTTGATGTACCATGGCATGGCGGATGATAATGTGTTGTTCGAAAATAGCACAAAAATGTATAAAGTCTTGCAGGATGAGGGTAAGCTATTTCAGATGATCGATTATCCTGGATCTAAGCATTCCATGCGTGGTGAAAAAATAAGAACCCATCTATATCGTTCGCTGGCGGATTTTCTTGAAAGAGAGCTGAAGTAATTTTACAGGGGATAATAACTAAAAAGCCAGTCATTAGACTGGCTTTTATCCGTAAAGAGCATAAGCGTGAGCTTTACGCCACTTCTAAATTACCACAAAAACGGTAACCTTCACCATGGATCGTTGCGATGATCTCAGGTGTATCAGATAAGCTTTCGAAATGCTTACGAATGCGACGTATTGTTACGTCCACTGTACGATCGTGTGGTTTAAGTTCACGACCTGTCATTTTCATAAGAAGATCGGCACGGCTTAATATTTTGCCTGGGTTTTCAACAAAATGCAGCATCGCGCGAAATTCACTACGTGGCAGTTTATATGACTCGCCTTGTGGACTAACTAAAGAACGGCTGTTTATCTCAAGACTCCAACCATTGAAACGATAATATTCAACAGTACTTTTTTCTTCAGACTCAATACCTGTGCTATTAACGCGAGTTAATAAGTTACGAGCACGGATTGTTAGTTCACGTGGATTGAAAGGTTTAGTGATGTAATCATCAGCACCTATCTCTAGACCTAGAATCTTGTCAACTTCGTTATCTCTGCCTGTTAGGAAAATAAGACCGATATTGTTTATTTCACGAAGTTCACGTGCTAACAAAAGACCATTTTTACCAGGAAGATTAATGTCCATAACGACTAAGTTAATCTTGTTTTCCTGCATGGCTTTATGCATTTCAGCGCCATCATTGGCTTCAGTTACCACATATCCTTCGGCTTCGAAAATACTTCGTAGTGTGTTCCGGGTAACGGCTTCATCTTCTACGATCAGAATGTGCGGATTTTGCATATTAATTTACCTAATTTATTCAATTCTGTTCTGTTCTAAAAGCGTACGTGACTTGTAACGCTCGAGCTCGTCATGATGACTATTTACTGTGCTAGTAAGTGCTTCCAAATCTGGACTGATATATAACAATACACTTCTACTAGCTAACGCATGCGCTCCTCATTCAATAGAAGCGCGGACTACATTCACTTCGATTAATAATAGTGGAATTTAGTTCCCCACGATAATAAATAAAAATAAAAATTAAATGCGAAATGTTATTTGGTTCACATCTTTATGCAGTCAAACTGACTGATTCTTTATCAGTGTTAGATACTAGGCTAACAAAAAAGTCACTATATTTTAGCAATGACCAGTGAACCAAGTATAGCTATTGTACTCGTTTTAGGCATTTGTTAACAAATGAAATGTTAACAAATAAACTCTTTGCCGTGATCTGTGTCACATTTGTTTTTCTAACTTATTGATTTTAAATAAAAGTGAAAATTCAAAAAGAGTGACCTAGATCACAAAAAACAAGCTTCCACTTCGACTGAACACAATATTATTGAAGATAACAGGGAGATATGATGTCAATGAGCGTGTTGATTAACCGCTTTTATGAGGGTTATCAAGATACACGTTTGCAGCTCAATTGTACGCTTTTTGCTGAACTGCTGTTTGCTATCATTACTACGCATTGCCCATGAGGGCTGTTTCTTTGTGTATGCCAACATCGTCTTTTTGATAGGAAGCTTCAATAATAGTGCTGTAAAACGGTAACGACCTTATCGTTGACTGGTAGGCGAATCTTTAATGATGATTATTTATTTAGTCATTGACTTGTTTACTCTGAATTTGATACTTTTCTAATGTTAACCATGTTTGTTTTTATACGGCAAGGTAATGTGCAGAAGAGGAGCGTTAGCTAGGTAGTAAGCTGTAGGAGTCCAAACTCTAATGATGGCTTATGAGGGAGATTAACGCCGAGGTATTGATGTTTTTTGGTATAACACAATATCGGTCGATTAGGCTGAATCCAATCGATTGTCACCGTTTTATTGGTGGAGAGCTTCTGGTGATGATATCTGTTTCCCTTCTATGGGGTGCGTAATCTTTGCACCAGGCTCTTCGAACGTAGTGTGTTCGGAGCGTGATAATGTTAATGTTCAAAAATAATTTTTCTTACCTGTGTCTACTTCCTGTGGAGGCAGTTTAATGTCCTTAATTGTTGCCAAGTTTGGCGGTACATCGGTTGCCGATCACAGTGCCATGAGTCGCTGTGCCGATATTATTATCGCGAACCCCAATACTCGCGTTGTGGTAGTGAGTGCATCTAGCGGTGTGACAAATTTACTTGTTGAGTTAACTCAAGAAAATATCAGTGATGAACGTAGTAAACAGCTCATTAAGCAAATTGCTCATATTCAATATAAAATTTTAGACGATCTTGGCAATCCGCAGGAAGTGGCAGCCAGATTGGATGCCGTGTTAAGCCGTATTACCTCCTTAAGTGAATCGTTAAATTGCCATAGAAGCAAAGCGACGATAGATGAACTATTAGCTCAAGGAGAGCAATGCTCGTCAGCCCTTTTTGCTGCAGTATTGAGAGAGAAAGGTAACACAGCGAGTGCCTTCGATGTGCGTCAGATCATGCGTACCGATAGCCATTTTGGGCGTGCTGAACCCCAAATTGCAACCATTGCTCATCTTGCAACCGAACATCTTGCTCCTTTACTTACTTCACAAATTATTGTTACTCAAGGGTTTATTGGTGCCGATGAGTTAGGTGCAACGACTACGTTAGGGCGTGGTGGCAGTGATTATTCTGCGGCATTACTAGCAGAAGCACTCAAAGCTACAGCGGTGGAAATTTGGACTGATGTGGCAGGTATTTATACTACCGATCCTCGTCTTGCGCCTGAGGCGAGACCGATTGCTGAGATCAGTTTTAACGAAGCGGCTGAGATGGCGACGTTTGGGGCTAAAGTATTACACCCTGCCACTATTTTACCTGCGGTAAGACAAAAAATTCAGGTATTTGTTGGATCAAGTTGGGAGCCTGAACGTGGCGGGACTTGGATACGTCATCAAGTTGAAGATGTTCCTGTGTATCGAGCCGTTGCTGTTCGTCGAGATCAAACTTTACTCAATCTTCATAGTTTGCAGATGCTCCACGCTCAAGGTTTTCTTGCCGAAACTTTCGCCACTCTTGCGCGGCATAAAATCAGTGTCGATTTGATCACGACTTCAGAGGTTAATGTTTCTTTAACGTTAGATAAAACCGGATCCGATTCAGCTGGCAATGGTTTATTGAGTGAAGCGCTGTTACAAGAATTGTCGCAACATTGTCGAGTGAGAGTTGAAGACGGTTTGGCTTTAATTGCCATTGTTGGCAATAGAATTGCTTCTACAGCTGGGGTTTGTCGCCGTGTGTTTGAGGTGCTAGAACCTCATAATGTGAGGATGATATGCCAAGGGGCCAGCCCACATAATTTATGTGTATTGGTGGCGGAAGCTGAAGCGGCTCAAGTGGTCAGCGCATTGCATAAAAACCTATTTGAAACTGAATGACATTAAAGGATAGATAATGCGTGTTTTCCAAGAGTCGTTAAAAATAGGCGAGCTGGCGACAGGTCAAGACCTAACTATACCGATATTTAAGCTTAAAGCTTTGCATGCAAGTGGGCCGAGTGTATATATTCAGGCCAATGTTCATGGGGCAGAAGTGCAGGGAAATGCGGTTATCTATCAGCTCATGAAGCGACTTGAACAATACAATATTTGCGGTGATATTACCTTGGTTCCTTTGGCTAACCCCCTAGGGATTAATCAAAAAAGTGGTGAGTTTACCTTAGGCCGTTTCGATCCTATCACTGGGGTCAATTGGAATCGTGAATATTTAGCACATGATATCGATCTTGTGGATTGGTATCAGAACAATAAAACACTTAACGATACTGATTTAATTCACGCCTATAAAAAATGTTTGCTCGAGTCGTGTCAATCACGTTTACAAAGTGAGTGGGGGATCACTACCGGTCATCAGCAAGCGGTTATGTTGCAATCGATGGCCCACCAAGCCGATATTGTGTTGGATCTGCATACTGGTCCTAAATCATGCAAACATCTCTACTGCCCGCAATACGACGTTCAAGCAGCATCCTACTTCTCTATTCCTTATACCTTGCTTATCCCTAATGATTTTGGTGGGGCGATGGATGAATCTATTTTTTGTCCCTGGTGGCAGCTGAGTGAACATATGAAATCAACAGGGCGAGAGATGGATGTGCCTGTTTCAGCTTTTACGCTTGAGCTTGGCTCTCAAGAAAATATTCATCTTGAAGATGCGTTGGCCGATGCGATGGGTATCCTAGCTTATTTGAGTCATCGAGGAGTGATTGCAGAGAAAGTAGAGCCTGTGGATATGCCACGTTATGCTTGTCACTTAACAGATTATAAAAAATACCACTCACCTCTTGGCGGGATGGTTGAATATTTAGCTAAAGTTGGTGAGCCTTTAGCTGCCAAAGAGCCTTTGGCCAATATTCTGCGTATTGACCTCTATGGAACAGACAAAGCGTTAACCCAGCTTAGCCTGAATCAAGATTGTGTGCCCATTCTTCACTTTGCGTCGGCTTCAGTATATCAAGGCACCGAGCTTTATAAGGTGATGACGAATGTGTTTGAAATATAGCTAACCACATTTTTTATTCTTCGATTAGGTTGTATTACGTTTGTTTGTTTATCTTTCATGGTTGCCTTTGTAAGGCATTATTTTTTATACAAGACAGGACTTGTGTCGTCTAGTTATTCTACACCAACAAGTGACAACGTAGTAGAAAGGGTCAACAAACCTTGCCTATGGCTCATCTCAATGGCTTTCTTGCTGTACTACCTCATCGCCCGACGCCTTACACTAAACTCATTGGGGTTGATCAAAGTTTAAGCTCAAAATGTAAAGAGACCCTAGTCTTAAAATAGAGAAAACCATGAAGAGAAAAGGGAGCAGATGAGGCTCCCTTTTCATTTATAGTTTGTTAAACCTCAACATTAATGCTTACGACGACGTACCATTGCAAATGGTAGAAGAAGCATAGTTAACCAACCTAGAGATCCGCCAGAATGGCGAGTACTGCTACCAGTATTGTCTGGGTTACCAGTATTGTCTGGGTTACCAGTATTGTCTGGGTTACCAGTATTGTCTGGGTTGCCAGTATTGTCTGGGTTACCAGTATTGTCTGGGTTGCCAGTATTGTCTGGGTTACCAGTATTGTCTGGGTTGCCAGTATTGTCTGGGTTACCAGTATTGTCTGGGTTACCAGTACTGTCAGTATTATCAGGGCTGTCAGGAGTGGTTTCTTTAACCGTTGATGATATTTTCACACTTTCTGTAAGGCTGCTTGATTTTCCATCAGTTGCAACAACAGAGAAAGTCAGAACCTCCGCTCCTGTGGGAGCCGTAAAGTTAATGCTTGCACCATTATTGATAGAATTGAACGCGACGTTTGTACCGTGATTTTGAGTCCAAGTATAAGTTAGCTCATCACCGTCAACATCAGTTCCATTAGCATTCACGGTTACAGATGTATTCTCTACCACGGTGACATTTGTAGGGCTAACAACAGGAGCATCGTTCACATTAGTCACATTAACATTCACCGTTGCGGCATTACCTGTGTTTCCATCAGCATCTTCAGAGGTATAAGTGAAGCTATCTTTGCCAAAAAAATCTTTGTTTGGAAGGTAGACAATCTGCCCTTCAGAATTAATCGTAGCGGTACCATTTATCGGTGTAGTAGCAATTTTTATGTTGCCTAAGTTATCAGTTGGCATGATGTCAATCAAACGTTGGGCATTAGCGGTTATACCATCACCAGTAATAGATGCTTTAGCCACTTTTTGATCCGCTTTGGTATCATTAGCTAATACATCAAGCAAAATACTCTCTTCTTCTACTGCTTCGACTACATCATTTTGGCCAGCATTTAGTTCAGTTGTTTTGACGATATAGCTAATTTCAACACGACCTGCAGCGGTCGAATTAAGCGCGATTGAATCACCACTGCTTACCCTAGCTCCTTGACCATTAAAGTAGAGTGTTGTTCCTACAGAGCCATTGTCGTTTTCTGCGCCAATGGTTAGTTTATTAGGCATGTTTGGCACGTCTATATAGTTAAATAATACTAACTCTTCATCACCTGTTTTAATCCAAATACTAAAGGTATATTGAGTGTTAGTGTCATCCTTGTATAGCTGTGCATCTTTCCACTCAAGTACAAGCCAAACCGTTCCATCAGCGCCAGTAACTTCGGCGACAGCCATATCTCCACCACCAGTATCTGTGCCCGATGTGTCTGAAAGATCAAAGTCTGACCAGAATGGTGCCATGATATTGTTAGGGAGTGAATCACTCGGTAATTCTTTATTTGCATAAGAATTAGGTGTCTCTCCGCCACCCACGACTGCTAAACCATTAGCATTTATGGTAATACTGTCATAAGTATTATCGTGGTATTTAAATGATGAAAGGTTCTTCAAGGTTATCGCAGTGTCATCACAACCATCGTTACAAACCAAAGGTATTGTTCCTGACTTGATGATGCTCGGGAAACTCTTGCTATTTTTGATAAAAGACATTTTAGGTAAATTCATTTTACCGACCCAAGTGATTAGGCCTAATTTTTCATTGATGTCAAAACCATTTTGTTGAGCACCATTCATAGAGACATTAACATCGTCTGTAGAAGTTAATGTTGTTCCTTCGGGTGCTTTGGCTGTCATTGTGACTGTATTTTCGAAAATAAAGTTGTTAACTATAGCCTTAATTGGAAATGCATCACTTGCTTTAATATCAGTGGCAGTGGTCATTGTAGAAATCAGTGATGAGTCACTCGATTCTTTGGCCATGATAGCTAAAGGTAGGTGTGCATCTTGCCTGCCTTCATTGCTCTTAATCATTACGTTACCAAAGATCCAAGCACCATATTCAGAGAAAGCAGAATCCACAACAACGGTAAACTCAGCGGAATCACCGGGTGCTAGCTCAAGAGTTGATGGGTAAACACTAACCCCAGCACTTTCAGATGATGCAGAAAGGGTCCATGAAGTTGTATCTTCGCTCTTGTTATAGACTGTACGAGTGAAAGTACAAGACCCCACGCATAAGTCAGAAGCCACCGATGGCTTATCAAATGTTAACACGGCTTTAGCGGCAGCGTCGAGATCCATGCGACCTGCGCCCATAGCAAAAGGTGATGCAGGTGTTATAGCATCGTCATCAAGCACACCATCCATATGTGCAGTAGAGGTCAATGCCGTTTTAATGTCATTTGCAGACCATTTAGGGTGTAATTGTCGCATTAGGGCGGCAGCACCTGCAACATGAGGACTGGCCATACTCGTGCCGGAAATTATCTTGAAATTTTCTCCACCATCATCAGGTGAAAAAGCAGATAAAATATTAGTACCTGGTGCGGCTAAGTCTGGTTTGAGAATATTCCCATTACCATTTGGCCCTCTGGAGCTTGATGAATTGATTAAATCAGTAAACGACTTAGAGACCACACGTTGTACTTCTTTTGCAATGGCCCCAATGGTGACTTCTTCACCTAATGATTCAATAACAGCAGTGCCATCAGCGTTAGAAATCATTACGGATGGCAAGATTGCGTCAGGCATAAACATACTGGTCGGTGCACCTGCGTTGCTGTTATAAACAACCATGGCTTTAGCGCCAGCAGTTTCTGCGTTAGCCGCTTTAATCGAGAAGGTACATGAACCGCGTGATATTAGCGCGATGCTATCTTTAAAAGAATTATCAGGAAAAGCAGAGCAACCTTGGTAATTTTCAGCATCTAGATTAACAGCGGCTATGATTGGGGCATTAATATCTGCCGTTAGAGCGTTGTTATTTGCTTCTATAGCCAGAAGGTCATCTGCGCCGGCATTGAATGAGTTGGCAAAGAACCTACCTGTTGTGCTGTTAGCAACAGATATGCCGGACTCTATGCATGCCGGACAACCTATCGTTTTAGCACCGTTGCCATCATTTCCTGCTGCGGTGACAACAATGACTCCAGCCGCTTCAGCCGCTTCAAACATCGTCTTATAAGGACTGCTGGCTGGATCTTCACCTGGTCCTCCACCCCATGAGTTGTTGATAATGTCAGCCCCATCATTAACTGCATGTTCTAACGCTTCCATTAACATAATGTTACTACCAGTTCCTCCAGAGCAATCCGCTTTAGAATAAAGTGTTTTGTATGCCATTAAGTATGCGGCTGGTGCAACTCCAGATAGTTCAACTTCTATATCTTTAAATATCGTTGTCACTCTATTACCAACAGCTGTGCCTGCGACGTGAGTTCCATGCCCACCGAAACCAAGTGGACTCATGTATTCATCTTTACAGACTGGTGACGTTGGTGCTGACCAACGTGCGACAATAAGCTTATCGTTACAGAAACTCGCATCGACAGTAGAGCAGTAGTCATCTGTTGGCATATTTGTTGTTGGTTTAGCAAAGCCTTCACCTGAGAACATGGGGTTTTCTGGGCGAATACCACCATCAATCACCGCCACCCTTATGCCTTTCCCCGCGTTTTCCATGCCAGATACAGCTTGCCACATTGCAGCTTTATTGATTACATTATGCGAAGCATCCATGTTTGCTTCATACATGGTCTCAGGGTAAACAGACTTTACACCTGGCATCGCTAAGATTTTTTCGAGTGACAATCCTTGTCCGACAAGTGTTACCCCGTTAAATAGGGTTTTAAAGTTACGTTCAACTTTAGCGTTAGAAGCCATTTTCGATAGAGATGATTTAAAGGCTTGTTGCTCATTGTGCAGATGACTTGCGTAATGTTTAGCGTGGGCGGATTGAGTATCAACGCGTTGACCTTTCTTTACTGGTGCAGTAGCTGAATAACTTAGTATGCCACCTTGGTATTTAGCAATGGCTGGCGATTCTAGCTCAACAATAAATCGTTGTGGTGATGAAATCTTTAAATTTGATACTTGGTTTTTTTTATAAGCGTTTACAGACGTAATTTCTGGAGAGAATTTATTCACAGTAAATTCACTGCTTGCCATAGCAGTACTAGATACCAGTGCGGCTGTTACAGCTATCGATAGTTTTGTTCTCACAACTTCTTCCTTGTCAACTAAATGCATAGCACTTTGAGTGCTATACTATTGTTATAATTATATGTTTGTATTTTTTGTTGTTACTATGATGTTTCAAAGTATCTTGTAACACAAAAGCTTCACATAATTAATATTTTTATAGAGGTAAGTTGTATTTATATTTTTTGAGTCTAGATCAGAGAGGAAACGCTTTACTTAATGTTGACTTTATGGTTTAACGGCTCTCACGATTGGATTTTGAAGGCTGATTAGGGTTTCCGTTGATTGAATTTCATCAATCGATTGAATGCGATTAATCAGCACATGCTGTAAGCCATCGATGGATTGGCACATGACTTTGACAAATATGCTGTAATTGCCAGTTGTGTAGTAGGCTTCGACGACTTCTTCTAACGCATTGAGTTTAGAGATCGCGGCGGGGTAATCACCAGCACTTTTTAAATTGATGCCGATAAAGCAACATACGTCATAACCTAGGGCGCGAGGATCGACGGTAATTTGAGCGCCAGTGATGATCCCTGCTTGCTTCATCTTTTCAACGCGTACATGTATGGTGCCTGCACTCACGCTAAAGCGTTTAGCTAATTCGGCAAACGGTGTTCTTGCCTCGCTCATTAATGCAGATAAAATTTGATTGTCGAGTTGATCTCTTTGATATGATGCATCCATAGTAAACAGCTTAATAAATTAAATATTGACCATTAACTTACTCAACTAATTAGTAAATAGCCATTAAAAAGTGATAATTGTTAGCTAATCTATATATAAATCTAAAAATTAATCATTCATATTTAGGTTGAATTGCGTACACACATTACGGTTTTATTAGCGGATTATTGCTCTGGATCAGGCTCGATAAAACTAGCTTGACTAGTAAAGCTGAGTTCTTTTCCTGAGTAGGGCTGTTTAATGGTTAATGCTTGTGCATGTAGCAGCAATCGACTGGCTAAAGATTTAGCGAGCGGATCGGCATAAAAATTATCGCCTAATATTGGATGCCCTATGGAGAGCATATGGACGCGTAATTGATGAGAACGCCCCGTGATTGGGGTGAGTTTAACTAAGGTTGAGCGTGCCGCTTTGCTGATAACCTCATAATGGGTCAGTGAAGGTTTACCTAGCAAATGGTCGACTTTTTGTTTTGGGCGGTTGGGCCAGTCACAGATAAGTGGCAGCTCAACAGTGCCGGTAGTGTGCTTTATATGGCCAGCAACGCGCGCGTAGTAGGTTTTCTTGGTTTCCCTATCCCTAAATTGCCTTTTTAACTCTTTTTCGGCATTACGTCTAAGTGCTAATACAATCACACCAGATGTCGCCATGTCGAGCCTGTGAACGACTTGTGCGTTCGGATATTCAGCCAAGACACGAGCGTAAACACTGTCTTTGTGGGCTGGATCTCGGCCAGGGACAGAGAGTAAACCTGACGGTTTATCAATAACGATAATGTCCTTATCTTGATAAAGAATGTCAAGCCAAGGGAGTGTGGGGGGGCAGTAGATAAAATCAGACATGAAGAGTGCCTCAGTAAAAATGCGCTGCCAAGATACCTGTTTGAGGGAAGGATGGGCAAGTAAAAATCAATAATCTTGTTACTCAGTTAACGGTAATGAAGAAATTTAATATTAATTACATTGATTTAAGTCTCGTATCTTGTTCTAATTTAAGGTGTTTACCTGTACTTTCGACTTGCAGGTGGTTATGTCTATTTATCAAGCTAATAAAACGGACCATTCATGTTAAAGCAAAATCGGTATCGATTGGCAGATAGAGTCGTCGATCCAGGCCAATGCACCATTCTCAATCAAGATAATGTACTCAAAGTCGAGTTGCGGGCTATGCAGGTGCTATTGTGCCTGATAAACCACGCAGGTGAACCGGTTAGTCGGGATATGTTGCTCAATGAAGTCTGGTCAGGCGGTGAAGTGTCCGATAACGCCATAAATCGCATTATTGGGCTATTACGTAATCAATTAGGTGATAATGCTAAGAAGCCAAGCTTCATCAAAACCTTACCTAAAATAGGCTATATATTAATCGCGCCTGTCACCTTAATTCAAGAGGTGACCAAACACGAAAAATTTATCACTGAAGTGATTGCCGGATCTGAGCTTAATACGCCTGAGCATAAACGCCACGTCTTGAAACGAAATGTGTTTGCCACCTTATACCAGCATGCCGGTAAAGCAGGCTTATTGCTGACGGTACTCTTGTGTTTATTGTTATTTAGCGTGTATCAATTTGGCCACACACCTATAGAGCCCAAAGGGGTTATCGATACTCAGCTGACCCGTTTGACGTACACTGATAACCAAAAACTCTCTCCGGTGCTGTCACCTGACGGCAAGTACTTAAGCTTTGCTAGGCGTGAGTTAGGTGCAAAAAACTGGCATATCACATTAATGGATCTAACATCCCGTGAAATAACATTACTGAACGATCCGCTCGACAGCCAAGGCTACCCCGCCTTTAGCCCAGATGGCAGTCAATTGGCCTACCTGTCGTTTAATCTCGCTGGCGGTTGTCAAATCAATCGAGTGAGTTTACATCAAGGTCAGTTTGGTGAGATAAGTAAGGTAACCGATTGTCAAAGTATGATTCAAAGTACGGGGATTGCCTGGCACCCTTCGGGTAAGAGTATTTATTATACCGACCAAGATCAGCAAAAAAATTATTTGAGTGAGAGAATGGTGTTTTCTGTCGATATTAATGGCGCCAATAAAAAGCAGCTCAGTCAGCCTTACTCGATTGGTACAGGGGATTATACTTTAAGCCTGTCACCAAACGGGCGTTATATCGCAGTGGTGAGAGACGCGCGCTGGTATCAGGTGCAAATGATGCTGTTGTCACTCGATACCGGTAACTGGCAAGAGTTGTTTACCCTCGATTTAGGTTTATACTCAGTGGCCTGGAGCGGGGACAGTGAGTCACTCATTTACCGCGCTGAAAATGCCCAGTTAACGCGTTATAATATTGAGTTGCACACTCACACTCAGTTAACCAATATATTGCAACCGATTATCTCACCGATTTCAAATCAAAATGGTGATACTGTGGCGGTGTTGGGTAAATTGTTTGATGCTGAGGTGTGGCGATTAGCCTCACCTTTTAAGGTTAAGCAAGTTGAAAGAGTGGAAGATGGTGAGCAAGCATTCAACTTTTCTCGCTTTATCGCCTCCAATGGCACTGATGCGCGCCCAGCGATTAGTTTAGATGGCAAATATGTAGTTTTTATCTCCACCCGCACCGGTACGCCGCAAGTGTGGTTAAAACCCAAAAGAGGCCCTGAGGTGCAACTGACCCATTTTACCGATATCAGCTTTATACGGGATATTCATTTTTCTGCCGATGGCACCCAGATATTGGGGCGAAATAACCGCCAAGCTTTTATTTATAATATTGAGAGCGCTACAATTCACAATATTGATATTCAAGGTGAGCATCAAGTGTTTGGTGTGTCCTGGGGGCCAGATAAGCATACAATTATAGCGACATTTGATAGTTTAGGTAAACCTTCACTGAGGTTAGTTGATATTAACTCGGGGAAAGTATTTGAGGTTTTAGTTGAGGGGGTTGATTATGGTCAGTTTTCTAATACTGGGCAGCTATATTTTACTAAAAGGTTGAAAAATGGTCTGTGGACGTTGCAAAATGGTGAAGTAAAACTGGTTCAACCAGAGTTTAATGTTATGACTGACATGTCATGGATGTTAGTTGGTGATTATGCTTATAACTTAGCCTATCGTGGCGGTAGTACCGTTATCGACCGTGTGAAGCTAGATACTGGAGAGGTGGTGAGTATTAATGCCCTTAAGGGTAAAAAAACCCTTTCGATTGCCGTGGATGGTGAGGAAAATATGTATTTGGGGGTATATCATGAGAGCAATACTAACATTGTTAAGCTCGATGAGTAGGCTTGATGACAGCTAAAAGCGTTTTCTGATAACATTTAAATTATTTAAAGTATTGAAATTTAAAGTGATTTATTTCATCACTTTTTTATGCTGCATTTAAGGCTGTTAGCGAGTAGTTTACTAGCCAGTGAAATAGCCAGTGAGACAAGCTAATGGTGATAAAACCATTTTATACCTTATACCTTATAAATAGGTATTAAGGTGCGAGTCAATGAATCAAGGATAAAATATAAAAATGAAAACTCCAACAATGAGTTTGTTGTTAAAAACTGCTTTAGTGTGCACTGTGGCGACTTTTGCTGCGACAGCTGTCAATGATACCGCTGTGAGACACATGGGGAGTCAATTTGTTTTAGAGAAAAATCCAAATCAAACTAAATATGACGAGTCTGAGCAGGAAGAGAATACAGAAGAGGAAATAAGAACTCTAGGCTGTGGCTCATGGCCTTGTAATCAAGAGAGAATCGCTATGATGATGGGTTAATGTTACATGTTTAAGCATGTGCTCAAACTGAGCACATGCTTGATATTTTTATATCCAGATATTGGCTTGTTAATGGGAAGTGATAATTTCAGCTGTTATTATAATCATTTCCTAGCAACCTTGCTTCCCCGATAGCCATGCTCTCATTAAACCCGCCATCATCATTCCTTTTTGTCTGATTAGCTAAGTTATTATTGTAACTGCTATTGTTGCCTATGATGATTTTTGATATTAAAGGGCATCAAAATTAAGCAGTGTTTAGATTGAGGGATATGAGTCATCAAATACTGCAGCTAGCCACTGGAACAATACAATCAGTGTTATCATTGCATTCATCTTTTGTTTCTTACCGCGGCCTTTGGCTGGGGGTATTTTTGAATTACTCGATAATGTTATGCACTAACCAATCGGTATTGAATCTTGTGGCTGTTGCACCAGATTGATGCTCGCCCGATGGTATCCCATATTTGTTATGGCCATACTTGATAAAATAACATATTTGTAATGACTATCAGTGTTTAGGTTCAGTGTTTAGATTGATAAAAATCATTAAGTAAATGAGAAGTAACAATAAAGATAGTTTTTTGGTTTTTTATAATCTATTGAAAGTAAAGGGAATCATCTTTTCATCATGTTATTATTATGACCTGAGATAATCTAAAGTTGTAAATTTGTGGTCAGACAGGTTAACTCGGTAAGTTTAGCAATTAGCTTAACTTTTAATTCAAACTTTACCCTGGGTTTTACCGCTATTTTTAACAACACCAAAGGAATAGTTGCAGTATTTTGTCGGTCATATATCTCATTGTCTGGTCCACAGTTGAGGTAGTTGTATAGTGCAGATGTTAGGTTTAGCTTTTAGATCTGAGTTAGGTCTGAATGAAAAGTTAACTTAGTATCAGTATTAACGTGGCTTATTCAGTGCGCATGTATTTCTTGTTGAAGCTAGTGGGTTATTAGTGCGTATACCTAAATTTACTAGGGATTAGCCTGTCTCTCTATTTTTGTTAATTTATATACTGAACCTTTTATACCAAAGTGAAGTTTTGTCAAGTAAAGGATGTTTGCTAGCGCTAGCGTTATATTCAATCAAGTTAGCTAGATTTTATTTTTATGCCGTTGAGCTTACTTAGTTTCGTGACTGATTAAGTTAAGTTTAAATGATTGAAAGTAAGTTGTTAGAATATAGTCATCCACCTTTAGACATAGGGGTGCTTAATTTGAGCACTCCTTTTTTTTTGCCGTTTATTTGATTGTGATAACAAGCCTGTTATTGAATGAAAATTGCAGCGGCAATGTCATTATCGAGATAACGACTAAGCTGCCAATACTCTTCGATTCCAGATATTAAGGCTACGCTGCCGTCATCAGTGTTTACAATCCGCTCCACGATCCTTCGCATGTATCTCAAACCTATTACTCATGTGCAGTGCTTTATTGTTAGATAATTGGATTGCTTTATTGCTATTTTTGTGTGTGTTTTAGGGCATACTAGGCTGCTAATTTTTTGGAGTGTGCCGTCATGTCAGAATTTAAAACATTGTATCAGAGTGAAGATGCGTATGGACCTTTGTTAGTGTTAGAGGATAAGCATATGCGCGTGCTCTCTTTTGGCGACAACGATGAACAAAGCAAATTACTTAAAGCTGAACCTCATTTACCGCAACATACTTACCTGCAAGCCATGTTATTGGTATTACTTTTTATCAAACCTAAGCGAGTGATCATGCTTGGCTTAGGGGGGGGAGGATTGATCCATGCACTCCGTCATTACGATACTGGCATTAAGGTGACGGCAGTTGAGTTAAGATCTGACGTGATCGACATAGCGAAACGATTTTTTCAATTGCCGATAGGTAAAAAGTTGACGCTTATTCATCAAGATGCCGCAGAGTTTTTAGCACAAGCAGATCATAAGAAAGTCGATGTCATCTTTGCTGATATTTATGGTGCAGATGGGGTAGATGAGAGCCAATTGTCTGAGTGTTTTATTAAAAATGCAGCAGCAATGATTAAAGCAGATGGGTATCTTGTCTTAAATTGTTGGAAAGAACACAGCCAAAATCGTACTTTGTTAAGTTTATTGCAGTTACACTTTGACGATGTTAGGGCTTGTTTGACCGGCGGTGGTAACTGGGTAGTATTGGCTAGCAAGGTGAAAAAAGAACTCAGCATCAGTGGCATGAAAGCTAAAGCTCACTGCCTATCTCAGCAATTAGATTTTACCTTAGGCCGTTCGTTAACTCGATTCGACCATTGGGTGTAACTGTATCTAGGCTGGTTATAGTGCTACCTGGTGTTGGTTATATTTTTCTGTTACTCACCATTCTAATAAATCGATTAGAATGATAGATTTTACTCGTTATAATTAATTTAAGTTCCTCGTTATTATCTTCACATCGAAAATAAACTGACAGCTGCACATTATGTCAGGTGAATTAATTACTTTTACGGAGCGTTAAATGAACCAATCTATCATCAATACTGACATCAAGCCTTTCTCTGCAACGGCATTCCATAAGGGCGAGTTTGTCCCTGTTACAGAACAAGATTTACTAGGGAAGTGGTCAGTTGTTTTCTTTTATCCAGCTGATTTTACATTTGTATGTCCAACTGAACTTGGTGACATTGCTGATCATTACGAGAAATTACAAGGGATGGGTGTTGAGGTTTACTCTGTCTCTACGGACACCCATTTTACTCATAAAGCTTGGCACGATACTTCTGATACCATCAACAAAATTCAGTATCCAATGATTGGTGATCCAACAGGGACTATCACTCGTCATTTCGGCGTGATGATTGAGGAAGATGGCTTAGCACTACGCGGCACTTTTGTGATTAACCCTGAAGGTCAAATTAAAGTGAGTGAGGTTCATGATTTAGGGATTGGCCGTAGTGCAGCTGAGTTAGTGCGTAAAATTCAAGCAGCTCAATATGTAGCGACTCATGATGGTGAGGTGTGCCCTGCAGCATGGCAGCCAGGTGCTGAGACGCTAGCACCATCATTAGATCTCGTCGGTAAAATTTAATTTAACCTACTGCTGGTGGCTATTTCATCTTAACTGCCAGCCACTGAAGTGTAGGATTTAATTGACACTTCAGTGATTTTTTATCTCCAAATGAGCGCAGATCCCCCTGTCAGTCTGGGCTCATTATTTTCCCGATTTTACGATTGATGCTTAACAATATCAGCATCAATTCCTAGGAGTTATCATGTTAGATACGGATCTTATGGCGCAACTGAAAACCTACCTGCAAAACCTCAAGCGCCCAGTTGAGCTTGTCGTGTCTGCAGATAGCAGTCCTAAAGCTCAAGAGCTTAGAAGCTTAGCGCAGGATATTGAAAGTCTGTCGCCATTGGTGAGTCTTATTGAAAAAGAAGGCAAGCGTATGCCTTCGATGAAAGTGACCAATGTGGAAACGAAAACCGATATCACCTTTGCTGGCTTACCTATGGGACATGAATTTACTTCACTTGTGCTGGCATTGCTTCATACCGGAGGTCACCCCCTTAAATTAGATGCTGCGGTGATTAAACAAATCAAGGCTTTGCCCGGGCAATACCATTTCGAAACGTACGTTTCTCTCAGTTGTCAAAACTGTCCTGATGTTGTTCAGGCATTGAATATGATGGCGGCACTTAATCCAAACATCACTAACGTGATGATTGATGGATCTTTATTTCAAACAGAAGTCTTTGAGCGTGATATTTTAGCCGTCCCTTCAGTTTACCTTAATGGTGAGATTTTTTCTCAAGGTCGCATCAGCTTAACCGAAATTCTAAATAAAATAGATACGGGTGCAATGGTACGTCAAGCGGAAATTTTGGCTGAAAAAGAGCCATTTGATGTCTTGGTTGTTGGCGGGGGGCCTGCTGGTGCTTCTGCTGCGATTTATGCCGCGCGTAAAGGGCTACGTACTGGTATTGTTGCTGATAAGTTTGGTGGCCAAGTTGCTGAAACAGTAGGTATTGAAAATTTTATTTCAGTAAAAGCGACCGAAGGGCCTAAATTAGTCGCCAATCTTGAAGCTCATGTTCATGAGTATGATGTCGATATTATGGATAATCAGCGAGCGTTGAGCCTAAAATCTGGTGAATTGTTTGAGCTTGAATTAGAAAATGGTGCAGTGCTGCAAAGTAAAACCGTATTACTTGCTACAGGTGCTAGATGGCGAGAAATGAACGTTCCAGGTGAGCACGAATATCGTGGTAAAGGTGTCGCCTATTGTCCTCATTGTGATGGCCCATTGTTTAAAGGTAAACGTGTTGCAGTGATTGGTGGTGGAAATTCAGGTATTGAAGCGGCAATCGATCTCGCTAATATTGTTGCACATGTCACTGTACTGGAATTTGATACCGTGCTTAGAGCGGATGAGGTCTTGCAACGTAAGGCCGCATCGATGCAAAATATTACGATAATGACTCAGGCGATGACAACAGAAGTGCTTGGAGATGGTAAGCGAGTTAATGGACTCAATTATACCGATAGAGCAACTGGTGAAAATCATCATGTTGAACTAGAAGGTGTTTTTGTTCAGATAGGGTTAATCCCTAATTCAGAATGGCTGGAAAATACCATTGAGTTAACCCCTCGAGGCGAAATTATTGTTGATGGTAAAGGTGAAACATCGTTAGCGGGTATATTTGCAGCAGGTGATGTGACGAACTCTGCTTATAAGCAAATTATTATAGCCATGGGCAGTGGTGCTACAGCGTCTTTAGGGGCTTTTGATTATCTCATTAGACACAGTGTGCCAGAGGAAAAACGAGTGGCAGCTTAGTTTATTGCGTATTTCCCTCTTTTATTAAGCCAGTCATCAGACTGGCTTTGTCGTTATTGAGATTGACTAGATATGCATGTTGCTAGACCATGATTATCCATCGTATTGCCAACCTTATTTTCTGTAAAACTCTTGCTACAAGGCCATTTCATCCTTAGGTAAACATTAAACCTGCGAAGTCCTAAAAATATCAATTTTTAGAGGTAGTAAGGTCGATTTTTTAAAATAATTGGCAAGTAATGCAGTCTGTGACATCTAATTTAAATTTATTAGCTATTATTAATAGAGTAAACGACAGCGTTAACGTACAGGTTGAACTGAGAAGGCATGTTAATTGAGATAAGCTTGAAGGCTGGGGCGCTCTAGTCTGAACAGGGGTTGAGAATGAAATGGTTTAATAATGTTTCCATCTTTAAAAAAGTAGGGGCCGTTTTTGTCCTTTCTGTCATCATATTTGTTGCTACTTTGAGTATTAGTATTGTCTCCATCAATAAAAATCGGGAAACGCTCACTTACATGGGAGATAAAATTTATCAACGAGTTGAGCTTGCTAATGAAAATGTCATGTTTATTCAAAGGCTTGATGAAATATATACTCAATCTGTGTCTTTAGCTGATGAAGATCTTTTAACAAAAGCCATCGAAGCTTATGAATCATTATCCGCCAACATGCAAAAACTGCAAAAACTAGATCTTGCTAGCGGTAGCTCGTTAGAGTTACTCATCCAAGAATTAAATATTTATAACAATATTACCTTAAATTTAGCCAAAGGAATGCTCGAAGGTACAATCGATATGGCCAATATAGGTCAGATTATCCAAGATAAAACTGAGGCGTATGAATCAACCCTGATAAAAGTCAAAGCTTATAAAAAAGACAAAGTTAAAGAATTCAAAGATGCGATAAATGAAGCTAGCGAACGTTCTGAACAAAGCTTATGGTTAACCATTTCCATAGGAGTTGTACTTTTGTGTGTGATGGGGGGGGTTACCACTGTGATAGCAAGGGTTATTAGCCATTCAGCAAAAAGTGTTGCTAATTCTTTAGCCGAACTTGCAGATGGTAAAGGGGATCTTTCACATCAATTGGTTGTTTTAGGTAATGATGAATTAGGACAAGTTTCTAATAACTTTAACCGATTTTTGAATCTTTTAGCCAGTTCCATAAAGCAAGTGGTTAATGTGACTGAGCCTCTGCTTAAAAGTGCCCATACTTTACAAGATAAAATGGAAATAGCTTCAACAGCAACACAAAATCAAAGTCGCGATGCTGGTGTTGTTCAGCAGTCAATGGAAGAAATGAAGCATTCTGTTATGGAAATATCTCATAATGCTAATCAAGCAGCGGATGCAGCTCAGATAGCTGAAGGTGAAGCGCAAGAGGGGATGTCTGTTGTTAAAAAAACCATCAATATTTCCCAAGAATTAAACAAGGAAATAGAATTAGCTTCTAGGGCTATCAATGAATTAGCTAAAGATACTGAAAGTGTTAATACCATTTTAAACGTGATCACCTCGATTGCTGAACAGACAAATTTATTAGCACTAAATGCGGCAATCGAAGCGGCTAGAGCCGGTGAGCAGGGAAGAGGCTTTGCTGTGGTAGCTGATGAGGTCAGAGCACTTGCTTCAAAAACTGCAGATGCAACAAAGGAAATTAGAGAGGTGTTATCTCGTTTAAAAGTTGCTGCAGAATCATCAGTTACTATGATGGATAATGCAATGAATCGTTCTAGCGAGAACGAAGCGAATGCACAAAATACAGGTGAAGCGCTAGACTCTATACAAAAGCATATTGTTAATATTAATAGTATGAATACCCAGATAGCGACGGCAACAGATGATCAATCCTCAGTTGCGTCACAAGTGGTAGATAATGTCGTTGAGATGAATGCTTCTTTTGAGCAAACGTTGTTAATTTTATCAGAAGTTACTGATGTCTCAGAAGGGCTATCTAACTTTGCTGATGATTTAAAGCGTTCAACATCACAGTTTAGGTTGTAGTCGATATCATTTAGGGGAGGGGCTCTTTATACTTTTTTATCTTCGATAAGTTGTTGCTAGCTTAACGATATTAAAAGAAAAAAGCTTTATTCAACATAAAAAAGCCTTCAATAAGAAGGCTTTTTTATGTTGAATAGCATTTAGGCGCTAGTGTTAATGTTGTGCCCACTATTACCTATCGGTCTACTTTGAGGTGCTTCATTTGTTGCTGTAACTAACTGCAGTGCAATTTCTCCTTCAACTTTTTGTTGGTCTTTGGCTATTTGAGCCACTCTGACCCCAATATTACCATTGATTAAATTTGGTTCTAGGTTAGATGTACCTACTGTAATTGGCATAACTACTCCTTATGTTGGTTCAGTTATTTATCGGCTGCAGTGCGATGAACTTGAGTCATTATTATAGTTTATTTTTTACATTTTATTGTAAGCTGAGCAGTATTCATTAGATTTTTGGTTGATTCAATGAGCACCAGCTTATGCTAATGTTTCGTTGTTCGGATAAACTTTCAGTAAAAATCCTTGTAATCACAGGGGCTGAGAAATTTGAATTAATTAAGTGATTTTTTACTCTATCAATTCGGCGCTGTGCTAGCCATAAATTATATGTTCTCAACTCATCACTTATTTGTTCTTTTTGGACCTGAAATTCTAATAGCAGATATCCAGTTTTACTCTTATGTTGTTGACCTATAGCATCTAATTTAATGGAATAGGTATTGGGGAAGTGTGAACTATTTTTAGGGTAAGGAATGTTTAGCATGTGGACGCTTGGATCACAAATAGCTGTAGCGTTACCTATTGCCAATATCGATATGGCAGCTATTATCACTTTCATTATCGACTCCCTGCTTAATTTTTAACGTACTTTTAAAAACAGCTTTTTTTGAATTTTATGTTTGGAATTTATTGTCAATTCAAGATAATACAGAGTTAAAATCAACGACGAAAATTGCTACTCTGTTGATTATAATACTAAGTTTGAGTGACTGGTTGTCGATTTTTTGATTATACCCACACTCATAATAATTTGATGCCCACTAATGCTATAATGCGATCCTCTCACTTTACTTAATGAGCTTATTTTACCTATCCTATTCTCAACATTTAGTGATGTTAGTGTTACTGGGTAATGGAGAAGTGAGTGTGACATCTTTTTAAAAAAGCGACTAACTAAAAATATATAATGGTTACAATTCCAGATGAAATACAGTATAGCGCTAATATTTGATCTGAAATATTAATTTTAGGTTGAATTTTAACCATGAAAATTCATCTAAGCGTCATTTTTAGATGTTATGATCCGTTCACATTTTGCTATGAGTAAGCTATTTTATGCTGCAAATTTTTATCCGTTTTCTTTCATTAGGTTTGATTTCTTTTGGTGGACCCGCTGCGCATATTGGTTATTTCAGACAAACATTCGTTAAAGAATTAGCTTGGCTAGATGAGAAGAAGTATGCCAGTTTGGTGGCTTTGAGTCAGTTTATACCTGGGCCGGGTTCGAGCCAGATAGGTTTTGCGATTGGCTATCATAAAGGCGGTTTACTTGGTGGATTAATGGCATTTTTGGGTTTTACTTTACCCTCATTTCTCTTGCTATTTTTATTTGCAGTAACCAGTTATCAGTGGTTTGATTATCCCTTGGTACAGGGGATTATTCATGGGCTTAAATTATTGGCAGTCGTGGTGGTTACGGATGCGGTTTGGAGCATGTTTAATCAATTTTGCAAGCGCCCTCCTGCCATACTAATAATGTTGTTAAGTTTTTCTTTAGTCTTATTATTTCCCAGCATATGGATACAATTTTGTCTCTTGGTTTTGGCGGCTATTGTCGGTAGATATTGGTTATCGAGTATTCCTGAAACCCTAGCATCGACAACACCGAGGATTAACCTTAATTATTTTTGGTTGAGTCTTTTTACTTTACTTTTTGCAGGCTCTATTTTTGCTATTTCAGAGAACGTGTTCATTCAGCAGCCTAGTTTATTAAAGCTTTTTGGTCAGTTTTATCAAGTTGGAAGTATGGTGTTTGGTGGTGGTCATGTAGTCTTACCGCTGTTGCAATCGAGCGTGGGTAATAGTATCAGTAATGATCAATTTTTAACGGGTTATGCGTTAGCTCAAGCCATTCCCGGTCCTATGTTTACGCTTGCTGCTTATCTAGGTGCACAGATATGGGTCACTCAACCTTTAGTAGGGGCTTTGGTTGCCACGTTAGCTATCTTCCTTCCAGGTTTTTTATTGATGTTGGTGGCCCTAAAAAGTTGGCATACGTTAATTGCTAGCCCAGGAATCACATCAGTCATTGCTGGAGTGAATGCTGCTGTGGTTGGCTTTTTGTTATCGGCCCTTTATCATCCCATTTTTACTAGTGCGGTGATCGATAATATCGATATGGTACTGGTTGTTATAGGTTTCGGTTTATTTAAAATAATAAAGCCAAATGTCTTTTTCTTGGTATTGAGTTTTGGTGTTGCTGGAGGAGTATTTGCATAGGGGATGGGGTTATCTGGTCATCTTTTTAACAAAAACCACCACGAAAAGAGCAATGGTAAAGCTACCGGTAAAGGCCTCTATTGCAGCGATGGCTTTAGAGAATCCTACTGGGGTAAAATCGCCATATCCTAACGTTGTGAAAGTTACAACTGAATAGTATATACAGTTGAAAAATAAATAAAAATTAGTCAAGATGTCATTGCTCATTTGAAATTGATGTAACTGCGTACCATAACGTAAACCGGTGAAAAAATAGAGAATTGCACAGGCAATAATAAGCCCCATAGAAAACCCTATTACGCGCATTGGGGCTTCGCCATAACCACAGAAAATATCGATTACCTTAGAGACGGCTCGTGGGTAGCTGTACTGAGGCATTTGATGACGCCGCATAGTGAGCTCTTTGCGGATATATTCGCCAGACATGGCGAATAACCCTTCTCGATCAGCCGCTTTTCGTAAATCTCTATAGATTTCTTCGGCTTGTTCAAAATAATCATTCGCTATTTCTCGCTCACCTAAGTGCTCAGCTTCTAACGCCTGTATTTCTTGTTTGATTTTCTTACCTGTTGTGATGTTCTCAATTTTTGCTCCTCCCCACTTTATGCCCAGTAAATTGGTACCTAATAAATTGGCACAGTGAACGTTTGAGTCTCTGAGATCCGCTTTCATCAGACTTGCATTGCTTAAATTGAGGTTGAAAAGATGAGCGCCTTGGAGATCTGCTCTATATAACTCAGCGTGAGTCATATCAAAACCGACTTTTTGATGATGTCTGACAAGATCAATTCCAGTTAATTTGGCTCGTTTAAGTGATATTCCCCGTAACATGCCACCATCACGTGCAAATTTCTCAAGCTTTTTCGCATCATCAGGGCCATTTTTGGTGATTTGAGGATCGTGCCAATAACATAAGCCAGAGGCTTCAGCTGGCTCATCGCAAGAGAAGCCCTCATCTTCGTGATAGCAACATGTGGGTGTTTTTTCATTCATGTTGAAAGTATAGACATGAGGTGTGAAATTTGTGAATTTTATTACTTTTTGATAAAAAGGGTAAATAAGCAGTGATTAGGATCATCACTATGAAGCTTAATTGGGGTAAAAAAAGGTTGAAATAACCGCAATTCATCATGTTGTAGCTCTAGTGGAAATATGACTATTGGGTTAAAATAGCGGGTTGCAATCACATCTAACCTAATTTGAGTAGAAGCGTCATGTTTGAAGTAAATCCGGTTACATTTAAAATCAAAGACCTTGCAGAGCGTACCCTTCTACTGCGGAGGTATCTTTGACTATGATGCTAAGAAAGAGCGTCTAGAAGAGGTTTGTGCAGAGCTTGAAAGTGCTGAAGTATGGAGTGATCCAGAAAATGCCCAAGCGTTAGGTAAAGAGCGCGTTGCTTTAGAGTTAGTGGTAAAAACAATTGACGATATGGATTCTGGTCTTGAAGATATCGAAGGTTTAGTTGAGCTTGCTGTTGAAGAAGCTGATGAAGACACTTTTACTGATGCCAGTCGTGAACTTGATGATTTGGAGAAACGCCTTCAAGAGCTTGAGTTCCGCCGCATGTTTTCAGGGCCTCATGATATTGCAAATTGTTATTTAGATATTCAATCAGGATCCGGTGGGACTGAAGCACAAGATTGGGCCAACATGGTGCTACGTATGTTCTTGCGTTGGGGCGATGCACATGACTATAAGCCTGAACTTATTGAGGTGACTGATGGTGACGTTGCAGGCATTAAAGGTGCAACAATTAAGTTTACTGGGGAATATGCATTCGGTTCATTACGTACCGAAACGGGAGTGCATCGCTTAGTACGTAAATCTCCTTTTGACTCCTCGGGTAAGCGTCATACTTCATTCTGTTCAGTGTTTGTTTATCCTGAAATTGACGATTCTATTGAGATTGATATCAATCCATCAGATTTGAGAATTGATACTTATCGTGCCTCAGGTGCCGGTGGTCAGCATGTCAATAAAACGGAATCAGCGATCCGTATTACTCATGTTCCAACCAATACTGTAGTGCAGTGTCAAAATGATCGCTCACAACATAAGAATCGTGACGCAGCGATGAAGCAGTTGAAAGCAAAACTCTATGAATTAGAAATGCTTAAACAAAATGCTGACAAACAGCAGGCTGAAGATGCGAAATCAGACATAGGTTGGGGCAGCCAAATTCGTTCATATGTGCTGGATGATGCGCGTATTAAAGACTTACGTACTGGCATTGAAAATAGAAATACTCAGAGCGTGCTTGATGGCGACTTAGATAAGTTTATTGAGGCCAGCTTAAAGTCTGGTTTATAAGTATGTTTGAGTTAAGCAAGCGAATTAATTTTAACGTGTGATCCGTCACATTGATGAGAAAAGAAAATGACTGAACAAGTATTACCTGATGAGAATAAATTAATTGCAGAGCGACGTGCTAAGTTGGAGCATATTAGAACCCATTGTCCTGCAAATGGTCACCCAAATAATTTTGACCGTAAACATAAAGCAGCAGATATTCAGGCAGAGTTTGGTCACCAAACTAAACAAGATCTCGAAGGTATGGGCATTCAGCGCAGTATTGCTGGCCGTATTATGGCAAAGCGTGGCCCTTTTTTGGTGCTGCAAGACGTCAGCGGTCGTATTCAAGCTTATGCGGGTAAAGATGTTCAAAAAGATCTTAAAGATAAATTTCAGGGCCTTGATATTGGTGATATTATAGGTGTTACTGGTCAACTTCATCTTTCAGGTAAAGGCGATTTGTATGTCAATATGGAAGAATATCAGTTATTGACGAAAGCCTTGCGTCCGCTGCCTGAGAAGTTCCATGGTTTAACGGATCAAGAGACTCGTTACCGACAACGCTATGTTGATTTGATTGTGAATGAAGATTCTCGTAATGCGTTCATCATGCGTTCTAAAGTCGTTTCAGCTATTCGTCATTTTATGGTAAAAAAAGAGTTCATGGAAGTCGAAACTCCTATGATGCACAGTATTCCTGGTGGCGCATCGGCTCGTCCTTTTGAGACACATCATAACGCACTTGATATTGCTATGTATCTGCGTATTGCACCTGAGCTTTATTTGAAGCGTTTGGTTGTTGGTGGTTTTGAACGTGTGTTTGAAATTAACCGTAACTTCCGTAACGAAGGATTATCTCCTCGTCATAACCCTGAATTCACTATGATGGAATTCTATATGGCGTATGCTGATTTTAATGATCTGATGGATTTAACGGAAGAGATGTTAAGTTCTATTGCTACTGAACTATGTGGTTCTCCACAGCTTCCGTATGGTGAGCATACTGTTGATTTTGGTGGCCCATATGCGCGCCTTAGTATGCTTGATGCGATTAAAAAGTATAATCCTGATAATGCGACGATTCAGTCTATGACTTATGAAGAAGTTAAAGATGTTGAGTTTATGCGTGAACTGGCGAAAAGTCTTGGTATGACCATTGAAAAGTTCTGGACTTGTGGTCAGCTTCTTGAAGAAATTTTTGGTGAAACAGCTGAAACTCAATTGATGCAGCCTACTTTTATCACTGGCTACCCAGCTGACATATCACCACTTGCACGTCGTAATGATGATAACCATTTTATCACTGACCGTTTTGAGTTTTTTATTGGTGGTCGTGAAGTTGCAAATGGTTTCTCTGAGCTTAATGATGCAGAAGATCAAGATAACCGTTTTAAGGCGCAAGTTGACGCCAAAGATGCAGGTGATGATGAAGCGATGTTTTATGATGCTGATTACATCAGAGCGTTAGAACATGGTTTACCTCCTACTGCGGGCCAAGGTATTGGGATTGATCGCTTAGTGATGCTATTCACAAACACCCATACAATTCGTGATGTTATTTTATTTCCAGCTATGCGGCCCCAAGCATAAGTCTCTGATTTGTAATGGCAATTGCATGCTGACTTTTATTCGGCAGTTGTTTTACTTCTCTATTAAAAAAACCAGCGATTATGCTGGTTTTTTTTTGTTCAGTAGAAAGTTAAATGTTTGAGCTATAATTTACTTGTTCGTATGATCAAGTGTGCCTAATAGGCAATTGAACATTATTCAAGATCGTACATAAAGTATTAGTGCAATGTCTTTATGGCCATGTGCTTATTTTAACCTTTATTGTGTAGAGACTATTTATGGTGTTCCATTGGAACTAGAGTTAGCAAAAGTTATTGAGACGCAAAATATCATGTGGATACTCATATCTACAGGTAGTGTGCTTTTTATGCAAGCTGGTTTTTGTTTTCTAGAAGCTGGCTCAGTTAGATCGAAAAATAGTATTAATGTTGCTGTTAAAAACTTCTGTGATTTTTGTTTAGCTTCGGCCCTATTCTGGGCGGTTGGTTTTGCTGTTATGTACAGTTCAGCTGACCAGCTTGTTAATTATGATTATTTATTTTTGCAAGGGGATAATTCCCCTATGCTGCTGACATTTTTTGTTTTTCAATTGGTATTTTGTGGTACTGCAGCGACTATTATGTCTGGTGCTGTGGCTGAGCGAACCACCTTTGTGGGTTACTTATGTATTGCTTTTTTTGTTTCTAGTATTATTTATCCTGTTTTTGGGCGTTGGGCTTGGAACGGAGGGTTTGAAGGCATTAATCTCGGTTGGTTAAAGCAACAAGGTTTTGTTGATTTTGCTGGAAGCAGTGTTGTGCACTCGGTCGGTGGATGGGCTTCGCTAGCCGCAGTAATGGTGATAGGACCACGTATTGGTCGTTTTGTTAAAGAATTGCCACCGATTCAGGGCCATAATATCCCGATGGCCACTGTGGGAACCATTATCCTTTGGTTTGGTTGGTTTGGGTTTAATGGTGGCAGTGCACTAAAATTCGATGACACAATTCCACTTATTCTTATTAATACCACCTTGTCAGCCAGTTGTGGTGCAATAGCAACGTTAATACTTACAGGCTCTCGTAAACAGAAACCAAGTGTTTTACATGTGCTTAATGGTGCTATCGCTGGTTTGGTTAGTATTACAGCTAGTTGTAATTCAGTGAGTAGCTACCAAGCTGTTATTATTGGTCTATTTGCAGGTGCTATTTATTTAGCGGGTTGCAGAGCATTGGAGCATTTTAAGATAGACGATGTGGTGAAGGCGGTTCCTGTTCATGGTTTGTGTGGTGCATGGGGAACATTGTGTGTTGCACTTTTTGGTAGCGCTGATATTTTGAACACTGGACTTAGTTTTTCTGAGCAAATCACAGTACAAATTTTTGGCATTGTTATTTGTTTTACGTGGGCTTTTTTCCCCACTTATTTATTTCTAAAACTCATCAATAGAGTTATCCCATTAAGAGTGACATCAGAGGATGAAATTAGAGGATTAAATATTTCAGAGCACGGCGCCAACAATGAAGTTGTTGAATTACTTGAAGCGATGGAAAAACATAAACAGAAAGGTGATTTTGATGAAAGAGTTATTGAGGAGCCTCATACTGAAGTGGGTCAGATAGCCAAGGAGTACAATCGAGTCTTGTCTATTGTGACTGAAGAGATGGAAAATAGTAATAAAGCGAATATAGATCTCGAGAACTCATTTAAACTTTTACAAGATGCGCAGTTACAATTGGTTGAGTCTGAAAAAATGGCATCTTTAGGCGGTATGGTTGCAGGTATCGCCCATGAGATTAACACACCCTTAGGGGTTAGTTTGACAGCCTCTTCATTTCTTAAAGACGAGGTTAGTTTGCTCGAAGCTCAGTATTTAGAGGGTGAATTATCTGAAGACAGTATTGAAAAATTTATTGCTGGTGCGAAAGAAGGGAGTGAGATCATATTACTAAACTTACATAGAGCGACAGAGTTAGTTAAGAGTTTTAAAAAAGTGTCAGTGGATCAATCATCAGATAAATATCGAGAGTTTGATTTAAAAAATTATATTAATGAAATATTAATGAGTCTTCAGCCAAAATTCCGGCAAACCAAACACCAGATTAATGTCTCTTGCCCTGAAGGTATTGTTATTTTTAGTCATCCAGGGGCCTTGTCTCAGATCATTTCAAGCTTTTTAATGAACTCACTTCATCATGGATTTGAAGAGATAAATGAGGGCATGATAGAGATTAAAGCTAGCTTAGAAGCTGGTACAGTTTGTATTACTTATCAAGATAATGGCTCAGGGATCTCTGCCACTAATTTAGAGCATGTTTTTGAACCATTTTATACAACCAAGCATGGGAAAGGTGGCAGTGGTTTAGGATTACACATTGTTTATAATTTAGCCACAGAAACACTTGGTGGAGATATTAAATGTGTAAGTGAACCCAATGTTTGTACACTTTTCACTCTCACTTTCCCCGTGACTCCCCGCGCTGATTGAAGGCACTAGCAAGTCATTTCTTAGGTATATGAGTGTCCAGTACGCGCTTTTCTACGATATTGTAATAGAATAAAGGCCAACACTTCATGGACTTGATTATTTATTTTTTTACTACACCCACTAATGACAGCGTTGTCATAAGTGGGTATAGTCATACTATAGAGTGATAGGCATACGTCTAATCCTGAGTTGAATTTATACCATTGTGTGGATAGTACTGCTAAAAATGTAAGTGCTATTAAACAAGGCTTGGTTGATTCTAGTGTCATTAATTTATGAGTGGATGAGTTTAACATTATGCAAATTGTTATCTTAAAAGACAGCGTTGAAGTTGCAAAATACGGTGCTAATATTTTTATTAAGCAATTAATAAATAAGCCAAATTCAGTCTTAGGTTTAGCTACTGGTTCGACTCCTCTTTCTCTGTACCAATGTTTAATTGAGGCGAATAAAGCTCATCATGTTTCTTTTAAAGATGTTACCACCTTTAATTTAGATGAATATTTAGGTTTAAAGGGGAGTCATCCGCAGAGTTATCGGTACTTTATGAATGAAAAGCTGTTTGACCATTTAGATATCAATAAAGAACAAACCTTTGTGCCATCAGGAGATGCTCTAGATCCCATTAATGCATGTCTAGATTATGAGAATATGATTTTAGCGAAAGGTGGAATAGATATTCAATTGTTAGGCATTGGTCGTAACGGGCATATTGGTTTCAACGAACCTTCATCATGCTTAATGTCTCGAACTCGAGTTAAAACCTTAACTAAAGCGACGATTGAAGATAATGCCCGTTTCTTTACGCTTGATGAGTATCAACCTCATTTATCTATTACTATGGGAATAGGAACTATTTTAGATGCTAAGAAGGTGGTACTGTTAGCTACGGGGGAGAGTAAGTCAGATGCCATTTTAGCCACAGTTGAGGGAGCATTAACCGCCTCTTGTCCTGCGTCGGCACTCCAGTTTCATCAAAATGTCGTGTTGGTTATTGATGACGCGGCGGCTTCCAAATTATCAAACCGTGATTTTTATAAACACATTGAAATCGAAAATCAAAAATTGAGAGCTCACTTAGCACAATAGACAATAAGGATAGCTATGATAGAAACTGAAGATCACTTTCCCCTCATTGATTTTATTGAATACAGTGAAGAGGAGATGCTGACCAGAGCGCAAGCTTATTATCAGTTGATTAAGCGTCGTCACAGTATTCGACAGTTCTCAGATAGATCCGTTTCTGAAGCTATTATTGCTCAATGCATTCAAACTGCCGCAACGGCTCCAAGTGGTGCTAATCATCAGCCTTGGCATTTTGTGGCGATAAGCGATCCTAATGTAAAGTCGCAAATACGTCATGAAGCCGAAGCGTTAGAGCATTCATTTTATGACGGACGTGGCGGTAAGGAATGGCTAGAGGCATTAAAGCCATTAGGCACGAATGCTAATAAGTCTTATCTAGAACGTGCTCCTTGGCTTATCGCGGTGTTTTCACAAAAGCGCGGTGGTATAGAACATGATGATAATAAAGCTAATTATTATGTGCATGAGTCTGTGGGGATTGCGACAGGATTTCTACTTCAGTCATTGCATCAAGCGGGCTTAGGAACGTTAACTCACACACCTAAACCCATGTCTTTTCTAAGTAAGATTTGTGGTCGTGATAACGATATCGATCGCCCCTATATGTTGATTGTTACAGGCTACCCTGATGTTGGAGCAAGTGTTCCAGCCCATGCGTTGAAGAAGAAGTCGATGCAAGATATCTGTACTTTTATGTAAATGATAAAAATAATCGAGTATGTACTTGTCGAGAGTATTGTTTATACACGCTTAATTTTTTGCGCTGCATAGCGAATGTCGGCCGAAAAATATGTTTGTTCGCCTATCAACATAAGCTGTAATTTTATCCTATTTTCTGTTGTTAAACGGGAAGTGATTTGTCTTATCTTATTAAATGTTTCTTCATTAAATATTGATTTATAAAGTATAAATGTTTTTATGAACTTTTTATGAATATTTAACTCTGCTCACATGGTTAAAAAGTTCATACGCACTATACTAACAATATAATAAGTTCCCTCAATAGAAGAGAACGTTCAATGCTGTAGTTATTTTTTGTCGACACAATGTTTATGTTATTCATTGTTGTAGATAGGGTGGTCATATTTTAACTGGCTGAGTTGTAACTGTATTTTTGTGAATTACATGTTGTTCATCGTGTCGGGATTAATTGCTATATCAATTATCCAACAGAGACATGGAGACACTAAAAATGTTTACAACTAATAAAAATATATTAATGTGCGCAATTTCAGTCACGGCAGTTTTGAGTGGAAATGCACTTTCAGCTGAGCAAATCGATTTTCAACAAATGATGAGTTTTTCCAGTGGCGAGCTAACAGCTCAGAGCCTACTTTCAGCCACCCAAGTTAATACATATCAAGTCACAGCTACTGCTACCTCAACCAGTGGTGATATTCGTGCTCGTTATCAACAATTCTATCAAGGCGTACCTGTTTTTGGTGCCAGTGTGGTAGCAAGTCGTTCAGCAATGAATGTATTTTATGATGTATTTGGTATGCATATCGCCCAGATTGACAGCGATGTCATTTCGGTGAAACCAAGCTTCTCTCTTGATGAAGCAATGAAAGTTGCATTTGAGCGAGGCGAATTTCAACGACTTCAAGAACAGGCTTATAACGTTGATAGTCAGCTTTATATCTGGTTAGATAAGAAAAATAAGGCTCATCTTGTCTGGTTGATTTCTTATGTTGATACCCATGGAGAACAACCAAGTCGTCCTTATCAGTTTATCGATGCCCATAGCGGTGAAGTGTTACATCATTGGGAAGGCATGACGTTTGCTCAGGCTACTGGCCCTGGTGGTAATGATAGAACTGGTCGATATATTTACGGTGATAAGTACCCGGCTTTTGAAGTGATGGAGAGTGGTAATACTTGTCGCCTTGATAGTGCCAATGTTGAAACACATGATATGAACCATCAAAAATTTGGTGGTAGCATTCATACTTTCCCTTGTTTTGAAAATACTTCTCGTGAAGTTAATGGTGGCTATTCAGCGTTGAATGATGCACACGCTTTTGGTCAAGTTATCTTTAATATGTACCAGAATTGGTATCGTCAATCTCCTATTACCCAAAAGCTTAAGATGCGTGTTCATTATGATCGCAATTATGAAAATGCGTTTTGGGATGGAACACAAATGACATTTGGTGATGGGAAAAACACGTTCCATCCTTTGGTTGGATTAGGCGTTGTTGCTCATGAAGTGAGTCATGGTTTTACTCAGCAAAATTCAAACTTAGCCTATGAAAATCAATCAGGTGGCCTTAATGAATCTTTTTCTGATATTGCAGCGGCAGCAGCCAGTTATTATCTCGAAGGTCGCTTTAGTTGGCAGATAGGAGACAGGATAAAGAAAGGCAGTGGTGCTATGCGATATATGGATAATCCCCCACAGGATGGCCGTTCAATCGATCATACTCAAGATTATACCTCAGGGATGAATGTGCATTTCAGCTCTGGGATCTATAACAAGGCATTTTATGTGTTGTCGACCACTCAAGGCTGGAATATACGGCAAGCTTTTGACATTTATGTTAAAGCAAATCAGCTTTATTGGAATGCGAATTCGAGCTTTGATTCTGCAGGCCGTGGTGTCTACAACGCAGCCAAAGATTTAGGGTATTGTGTCGATGATGTGTTGGCATCACTTGAAGCTGTAGGGGTAAACAATAGTGGTGTTAAAGACGGTTCTGGTTGTGGCGGGGTGGGGAATCGAAACCCTGATGCTAATTTCAGTTATTCAATAAATGAACTCATGGTTACTTTTACCGATTCATCAACCGATGATAAAGGTATTGTGAGCCATGAATGGGACTTTGGGGATGGCACATCATCCACGAGTAAGAGTCCATTACACAGTTATACAGTAGCAGGTTCTTACATGGTTTCACTGACGGTGAAAGATGCTGAAGGGCTAAGTGATGTTAAGACGCTACCGCTATCAATCACTGGCGGTGGTGAAGTACCAACAGATTGTGATGGTTTAATTGCTTGGGATACTGCAACTCTCTATGAAATAGGTGACGAGGTGTCCTTTGAAGGTTACCAGTACTTAGCCATTTGGTGGTCAATGGCGGCATCACCTGCACTTTACACTAATGTGTGGGCTAAAGGAGCTAAGTGTTCAGGAGGCTAAGTTTTTAGTAGAAGCGTCAATGGCGCTTCGATCAATAAGGCTAACAAGTCTGTCGTTACCAATAGCGTTATCGATGGCAAGTTATGTCTAGAACGTCGGAGATGTTTAATTCTTAAATCTAAAAGGATGTTTGCTATGTACACATATTCAAAAAAGTTGGCCATTCATTTTTTACTGCCTTGCTTAATTGCAGCGCCTATTGTTAGTGCCGAGGATAAAAAAGTATGGATCACTGTTGGTAATGATGCTGCGCTTCAAGTGTCTCAAGTGGGTGCAACTTTAGCGCCAGCATTACAAGGGCGCAATACTGCAGATACTCCAGTGCTTATCTATCAAGCAGATGAATCACAGCTGCAACATTTAACTCAGTTAATGCATGAAGAGAAAAATCGCTGCGGGGGTTATATTGTTCATAGCAGTTACCAAGAGGCAATGGATGCCTTACAGGGGCCAAAGGTGATTCAAGCTTTTGTAGCACCTCCTATTCAGCAAAGGATCAAAGTAAATGCATTGCTGCCACAAATTCAGGCTGGCAATATTAAAGCGACCATTCAGTCGCTGAGCAACTTTACTAATCGCTATTACACCACTGATACTGGCGAGCAGGCAGCAGATTGGTTAGCGAGCCATTGGGGGCAACTTGCCAGTCAACATAGCTGGGCAAGTGTCGAGCCTTATAATCATGGCGGTTGGGGGCAAGACTCTGTGATATTAAAAATCACAGGTAGTGTGTATCCTGATGATATTTTAGTCATGGGTGGCCATCTTGATTCCACTGCAGGTCGGGGAACACGTGAAGGTACTGTTGCACCTGGTGTTGACGATGATGCCTCTGGCATCGCGTCACTGACGAGTGTCGCTAATGTGTTGCTTAGTAATGGCGAACAACCTCAGCGCAGCATTCACATCATAGGTTATGCCGCTGAAGAAGTCGGTTTAAGGGGATCAAAAGAAATTGCAGCGGCTTATAAAGGGAGCGGTAAAAAAGTGTTAGCTGCACTGCAGTTAGACATGACTAATTATCATGGCTCGGCTGAAGATATGGTGTTTATGACCGACTATGTTGATACTGGTTTTACTGATTATATGAAGCAATTGCTTGATACTTATCAACCGACGATAGTTTATGGCAATGACAGATGCGGCTATGCTTGTTCAGATCATGCCTCTTGGTACAATCAAGGGTACCCAGCAACAATGCCATTTGAATCACGTTTTAATGATTCCAACTCGAATATCCACTCTCGTCATGACACATTATTAAATAGCGATAGTGAAGCGGCTAATTCGGTGCCTTTTGCTCGTTTAGCATTGAGTTTTGCTATCGAAATGGGTAATCCTGATGCGGGTGGAGAACCAGCTGATCCAGTGGCAAATTTTACTTCGCAATGCAATGAATTAACGTGTGAATTTGATTCATCAACCTCTAGAGGAGCATTGACAAGTTACCAATGGAAATTTGGTGATGGTAGTGTTAGTGCGGAGGTATCACCGAGTCATCTTTACTCTGCAGCAGGCCAATATCAAGTGATGCTGACTGTCAGTGATAGCAATGGCACTTCGGATAGTGAAAGCCAAAATATTTCTGTGTCAGCAGGGGGCACATGTGGAGATCTTGCTAAGTGGGATGCATCAGTGAGTTATTGGTTGGGTGATAAGGTTGCCTTTGAAGGCTATCAGTACAAAGCAATTTGGTGGTCAACTGGTGCATCGCCTGCTATTTATACCAACGTATGGCGTAAAGGGGCTAGATGCCCAGCTGACTTTATGGTTAAACATTAGAGTGAAAATTGAGTTTAGCTTGAGTATGCTTAGGCTTATTTAATGTAATTGGTGTTCAGATAAACTTTGAACATCAAGACTTTTCTTCGGATTCTAACCATAATGTCTTAAAGCTGCTGTAAGCTTATGCTATTTTAGAATACATTCATTGTAGATTTAGTATTTGATGATTTAAGGATAATAAATGGGATTATTAGATTCGTTGATGGGTAATGCATCGGAAGTTAATTTAGATGAATTAACAGAAGAGTTAAGCCCAATATTGGGTGATAATGAGCAGTTACATTTAGCGTATAAAGTCATTCGAGACATGTTTGTGTTTACTAATAAGCGACTTATTTTGATTGATAAACAGGGTGTGACAGGCAAAAAAGTTAGCTATCACTCCATTCCTTATAAGGCAATTACGCATTTTGAAGTCGAAACAGCGGGGCGGTTCGATATGGATTCAGAGCTGAAGCTGTGGATCTCAGGTCAAAAAGATCCACTGATTAAAGAACTTAAAAAGGGAACCGATGTGATTGGCATTCAAAAGACAATTGCTAATTTTTCCCTTTAATCTTATTTTGCTATTAAGTTTTCAACCCTAATACAATACCGAAGATAACGAGGCCTGCACCACAAGCTTGGTTTATCTTCTGCTGCATTCGGTTTAGCTGATTTTGTAGTGGCCTTGATGTAAAAAGAATTGCCACGATACCGAACCAGCAAGCGTGCAATATAACCATATAGAGCCCATAGAGAAGAGCCTCAAATTGACTCGTTTTATCTAGTGTGAGTAATTGGCTGAATACACTCAAAAAAAACAACATGGTTTTTGGATTTAATACATTACAGAAAAAACCTTGCGCCATGGCATTGAACTTAGTACTGCTTTGGCTGGGGGTGTTTAATATATCGATAGCATGCTTTTTTGATAATAACCCTTTTATCCCTAAATAGATCAAATAGCCTGCTCCAGCGTAACGAATCACATTGAATAATAATTCATTGTGTGAAATTAAGTAGCCAATTCCAAGTGTGGAGTAACAGATGTGTACTGTGATCCCTAAACTTATTCCTATAGCAGTCCAAAGACCTGTTGTTCGTCCTTGATGTAAGCTGTTTCTTAAGACTAATACAAAGTCAGCTCCAGGACTGATGACTATTAATAGCCCTAATACAGCCATACTTAACCATTCCATTTTATGTATTCCTGATTCGTTAATGTGTTTTAATAAAAATATTGTAGCGAGTTTTTATGCTAGCTATAATCGATTAAATCTCTTCTAATACGTGAGTTATTTTCACCAATGAGACATCTGAAAGCTTTTTATACTTTCCATATTGCAGCAGCATCGACGAGCTATAGAGAAGCAGCAGACAAGCTTTCTATTACCCATGGCGCTGTGAGTAAGCAGATCAAGGTGCTAGAAAGTTATCTGGACCAGCCCTTGTTCTATCGACAAGGGAGGAATGTCTATTTGACTAAGGAAGGTGAGCTGCTGAAGGGTTATACCGAACAGGCATTTCAGATCCTCGAGCAAGGAGTTGAGCGAGTACGTCATGAAAATAGGCAATGCTTAGAGGTCTCTTGTGAGCCCACATTGACCATGCGTTGGTTGATGCCGCGTTTGTCTGAATTTCATCGCACCACTCATGGCGATGTTAGGTTATCTACTGCGGGTGGTCCTGTGATCTTAGGCGTCACAGGATTATCTATGGCCATTCGTCGTGATGATTTTGAATTACATCATGCTCATCAAAAAATTAAATTGGTTGAAGAGTGGGTCGGTCCTGTTTTTGCTCCTAAGTATTGGCAGAGTGTTAACCAAGATCATAGTAAAATCGTTAAACTGCACAGTGAAAGCAGGAGGGCGGCTTGGAAGACGTGGTTAGGCTCTGCAGCTTCTCATTTAGATTTTGGTCATAATGAACAGTTTTTTGATCATTTTTACTTTTGTTTTCAGGCTGCAATCGATGGATTAGGTGCTGCTATGGGATCTTATCCTTTGGTCGTCGATGACTTAAAGCAAGGCCGCTTAGTGGCACCGTTTGGTTTTATACGATCAGATCATGACTATGTTCTGTTGAAGCAGGAAGGAGAGTCGACTCTGTTAGAAGATCAGTTTACCACTTGGCTGCAAAATGCATTGGCTGAATGTGTTCCTCAAGAGTCACTCAGGAAAATCTAGTTTTTTATAAATGATTATTTATTGTTTACGTCCGGTATAAAATCTTAATCACATGCCAGCCGAATTTTGTCTTGACTAAGTGTGGCGTGATAAGTTCGCCAGAAAAGCACACTTTATCGAAGGCTGGCACCATTTGACCTCGCTTAAACTCACCTAAACTGCCGCCTTTTTTCCCCGATGGGCAACTGGAGTGCTTTTTAGCAAGCGCATCAAACTTAACGCCTTTATTGAGCTGTTGGATAATGTCTTCGGCCACTTCCTTGTGTTTGACTAAAATGTGCAGTGCACAAGCGGTTTTTGCCATATGGGTTCACTCTTAATGACTAGATAAATGCTTATTAAAGATTATACCGAGGAAATTCATATTCTCTTCATTAAAAATACTCGCTAATGGCTAAATAGCGTTGACGTATATGCTCTATCAATAAACGGATTTTTTTAGGTGGTTGGCGAGTGAAGGGGTAAACGGCATAAATACCGAGTTTTTTGGCGACACGATTCGGCATTATATCGACTAAATCACCTTTTAACAGATCATGGTAAACCAAGCAGCGGGGTACGTAGGCGATGCCATATCCACCTAATGCCGCTTTTCTTAGTGCGGCGGCATTATCAGTCTTAAAATTACCTTTAATCTTAAGAGTATAGTTTCCTTCGTCACCTTTAAACTCCCATTCACTCGCCCCCCTTGTCTGATAGGCATACTGTAAGCAATTATGCGTGATTAGCGCCTCCGGTTCTGTTGGTTGACCATGGCGTTTGATGTAATTTGGAGCCGCACAAATAATCCACTGTGATTCAAGAATATGGCGAGCGATTAAACTTGAATTGTCTAAATAGCCTGTTCTGATCACGAGATCATAATTATCTTCTATAAGATCGACAAATAGATTTTCAAGTGACATATCGATCGTCATTCCTGGGTACAAGAAGCAAAATTCGGCTACTGCATCAGCCAACAGCAGATCGCCAGAAATTGTCGGTACCGACATTTTTATGTGACCCGTTATGCTGTCGCCAAATCCAGAGACTGTATTAATCGCTTCTGTCGCTGCTTGTTGAACATTAGTTGCGCTTTTGTATAGTTTATTCCCCGCTTCACTGAGTGTTAATTTACGGGTCGTTCGATAAAGTAATTGGACACCAAGATCTTTCTCTAATCGCGCGACTCTTTTACTCACCACTGAATGACTAAGAGCATTTTGTTCAGCAACTCGACTGAAGGACCCTTGTTCAACCACCTGAGCGAATAAGATTAAGTCATCAATTCTGGTCATATTAGTTCAATTTTGAAGATAATGTTTTTCATTATTTCTCTATATCATTAAAAAATAAAGCGTTAATGTTACTTCTTTGTGTTTTTAAAGGGGGGAATACGTTAATTGAAACAGTGCGCGCTTGACTTAACTCATTAATCCTCACTCTAGGATACCTTGAACGCAATTAATTGAAATTGAATAAGTTTTAAGTTCGAATGATAAACAGATCCTAGTGTTGTGATCTCAAAATAGACATTCATACCTGAACGACTTCCACTGACTGGATCCAGTATCTTGGGGCAGTTTTAGTATAGCTCCTTAGGTCAATAGTTAGATGAAAGGATAGATTAGTATGAATCAAACTCTACTCGCATTAATTGCGTTTAGCCCTATTGTGTTAGCAGGAGTACTTCTCCTCGTCTTTAATTGGCCGGCAAAACGAGCCATGCCCGTTGCTTTTATAACGACAGTTATTATCGCGCTATTTGGCTGGGACATGTCAGTGAACCGTATTTTGGCTTCGTCATTGCAAGGTATAGCCATTACGTTTTCAGTGTTATGGATCATCTTCGGCGCTATTTTTTTACTCAACACCTTGAAACATACTGGGGCGATAAGTTCGATACGAAATGGATTTACAGGTATCTCAGCGGATAGACGTGTTCAAGCCATTATTATTGCTTGGTGCTTTGGCTCGTTTATTGAAGGGGCATCAGGATTTGGTACGCCTGCGGCTATCGCTGCACCTCTTTTAGTGGCGATCGGTTTTCCTGCTATGGCGGCGGTATTGATGGGGATGATGATTCAATCTACACCCGTCTCATTTGGTGCGATTGGAACTCCGATTATTGTTGGTGTAAATAAAGGGCTTGATAGTCAGAATATTACTGAAGTACTCGTCGCTGGTGGTGAAAACTGGGATGTTTATCTACAAGAAATCACGACCAATGTAGCTTTCATTCACGCTGCAGTTGGCACCTTTATTCCTGTGTTGATGGCCATGATGTTGACTCGATTTTTTGGACAGAAAAAAAGCTGGACCGAAGGATTAGATATTTTGCCCTTTGCGCTATTTGCAGGTTTGTCCTTCACCATACCCTATGCATTAACTGGCATGTTCCTAGGGGCTGAATTTCCTTCTCTCATTGGTGGTTTAGTGAGTTTGTTTATTGTGGTGTCTGCAGCGAAGAAAGGCTTATTTGTTCCCAAAAAAACATGGGATTTTGAAGATGAAGCTAATTGGCCACGAGAGTGGTTAGGTTCATTAAAGATGGAGTTTACAGAAAATAGTAAGCCGATGAGCCTGATGTTAGCATGGACTCCTTATGTCCTGTT